>CABUHP010000299.1 GCA_902491415.1 uncultured Collinsella sp. | reverse complement strand
CCTGGATTATCGGCCGACTTGCCCAGCGTGAGCAACGTCAGGCAACGTCACGAGAGCCACTCAGCCCCTCGTCCATCATTGCGCTTTGGGGCATGCCCATCACGGTACAGGACGCACTCGATCACAACTTTGCGTCACCCGCACCGCGACCCAAGCAGGCCACCTTCGCTAGTTTTATGGGTACCGATGAGCCAGGCGAACACCCACAGTCCAAGCGGCACGCAATCCTCGACTGTCTAACGTCCAACGAGCTCCAAGCCCACATCGACCAGCTCTATACGTCCGAGGTCACATCGGCGCTGCGCGATATTTTGCACGCGTACGAAATCGCAATGGGCGTCTCCGTTTCCCGCGTTTCCGTACGCAGCATGAAAACGCGCTGGGGCTCGTGCACGCCCAAAACCGGCGCCATTCGCATCGCACGCGAACTTGCCACCTACCCCGTCGAGTGCCTTGACATGGTTGTCGCCCATGAGCTCGTCCATTTGCTCGAGCCAAGCCACAATCAGCGGTTTCACGCCCTGCTCGACACGTACTGCCCCAACAATAGAGCCCTGTCGCAGCGGCTCAAAAAACCGCCCGCCAGCAAGATTTAGAGTCGGCTAGCGCACGCGCTCGATCTCGACACCGCAGCTTGCCAGGGGAAGACCGACGGGCGCCCAAGGCTTATCGAGCTTAACACGCACGCCAAGCAGCAGGGGGTAACGACGTAGCAGCATCGAGGCCACACCCTCAGCTGCAGCCTCGATGAGCTTAAACGTATGCTCGCGCAGATAGCCATCGACATCGTGGCACACCGAGCCGTAATCAATCGAGACATCCAGGTTGTCGTGCTCCCCCGCCGCGCGCAGGTCGGCATAGAGCACCAAGGACACGACAAACTTCTGCCCCAGGGCGTTCTCCTCGGGATACACGCCGTGGTTGGCAAAGACCTCGAGACCGTCGATAGTAATGCGGTCGGCATGGCATAGGTCGTCATAGCTCACATGGGGCACTGCCGTTGCGGCGGATATCTCGCCCCTGCCACGACGGGCAAGCTCGGCTCCCTCGGTCTTGGTTGCATTCTCGGGCAGCTTTTTGTTAGTCATCGCGATCGTCTCCTTCGTTCAGAACCCCGACCGCGCAAACTAACTACACGCGAATCGACAGGTTCTTTTTATCCTCGCTCCAGTTGCAAGCATTGCGCGCGGGGCATGCAAAGCAGGCGCGCGACGCTTTGTCGGCTGCATAGAGCAGACGCTCAAGCGGTTGGCTGTTCACACGCAGCTTTCGATGGCCCAGAATGGCCGTCTTAATGGCTGCGGCATCGGCCGGCTCAAACGCCACATCATCGGGCATGCCGCCGAGAATCGCATCAGCGACGCGTTCGCTTGCAACATCATGGGATATACCCGATTCATACTGTTCATCTTTGCCGATATCGTGAAGAAGTGCCGTGGCGTAGATGACCTCTCGATCAAATCCGAGCTGCTCCTCAAGATTCTTAATCCACATAATGCGCGCGACATC
>CABUHP010000298.1 GCA_902491415.1 uncultured Collinsella sp. | reverse complement strand
CCCGACACGATCACGTCGACGCCGAGGGACTTGAGGATGTCGGCCTCGCCGGAACCGGCGGCAACGGCGACAAAGCCCAGCGCCTTGGCGGGCTCGGAGGCCTTTTCCTGGTCCTCGTGAATCTTGGCGGTACGGTCGTGGGCCTCCATCTCCATGTTGTGGATAAAGACCTCATAGATCTGACCGAGCTGCAGCATGTGCTCGAGCACCAGGTTGGGGGTGTTGGAGTGCACATGGATCTTGTAGTCGGGATAGGCGCCCACGAGCAGCTCGCAGTCGCCCATGGAGCCTAGGAACTTAAGGCACTCGTTCTCGTCAAACGGGGCGTCGGCCTTAAAGAGGAACTCGTTGCAGTAGCGGAACTCCGAGCCCTCCCAGTCGTCGTTAGCCTCGATCTCAACGCGACCAAGGGCCGCATCGCGGGCAGAGCCAGCGGAATCAAACGTGGCGGAGAAATCCTCGACAACGGTGCTGCGGCCAAGCGCGGCGGCAACAAAGTTCTCCAGGAAGATGGCAAAGCCAAAGGCGCCGGAGTCGACCACGCCGTTCTCCTTCAGAACGGGCAGCAGGTCGGGCGTGCGAGCAACGGACTGGTACGCCTCGACGACGATAGCATCGAGCGCATCCTCGGCCGAGAACTTCTTCTTCTCGCACTCATCGGCCTTGGTCGAGACATCGCGCAGGACCGTGAGGATCGTGCCCTCGATGGGCTTGCGGACAGCCTGGAAGGCAACCTTGACGGCGCGACGGAAGGCGAAGGCAATGTTGGCGGACGTAATAGGCTCGTCGGCAGAGACAAGACCCTCGGCCACGCCGCGAAGAATCTGCGAGGTAATAACGCCGGAGTTACCGCGAGCGCCCATGAGAGAGCCGTGGGTGATGGCACCGGCGATGGCCTCCATATCGGCATCGGCGGGAAGGGCAGAGAGCTCTTTTGTCACCGAGGCGAGCGTGAGCGACATGTTGGTGCCGGTATCGCCATCGGGTACGGGGAAGACGTTGAGCTTGTTGATCTCCTCGGCCTTGTCGGAAACGGCAGCCGCAGCGATCGGAAAACAGGTGCGAATGGTCTTTGCAATCATGGGTATTTGAATCTCCGTTTTCGGATGCTAGTTCAGACGGCTCTTGAGCGCGTCGATATGGATGCCGATCTTAAGGCTGGCGGGATCGATCTGGGCGATCTCCTGCAGAGTGAAGGCAACGGAGCTCGAAAGATTGTGGCAGACGGACTTCATGTTGACGCCGTTCTCGAGCACGACGTGAAGATCGACCGTAAGGCCGTTCTCGTCGGCGGAGACAAGCACGCCCTTGCGGAGGCGCTGACCGGCAAGCAGGCGCACGCTCTCGGCGCCCTGGAGCTGCTCAGCCATACCGACGACGCCATAGCACGTCATCGCGGCATAACCGGCAATATCGGCAATAACGTCGTTCGAGACGCTCAGGCTGCCGTTAATGGTCTCAGACACAAGAATCTCCTTATCTGGTGCTCGCGGCACCATCTCGTGGGAGCAATCATTGCAATATTCTACAAC
>CABUHP010000297.1 GCA_902491415.1 uncultured Collinsella sp. | reverse complement strand
TGCCGCCCGCCGCTACTCGGCTGCTAAAGTAACCCTGTTACACACTATTCAACAGGAGGTTCTCTTGCAGAACTCTGATACCCCTAAAGTTTCACTGCTTGTTCCCATATGCAATGTCGAACGCTACCTGCGCGAGTGCCTCGATTCCGCCGTGGCACAGACGCTCAAGGACATCGAGATCATCTGCATCAACGACGGCTCCACCGATAGCTCGCCGGATATCATCCGCGAGTACATGGAGCACGACCCCCGTGTAAAGATGATCGACAAGGCCAACAGCGGCTACGGCGACTCGATGAACCGTGGCCTGGAGATGGCGCGCGGTGAGTACGTGGGCATCCTTGAGTCCGACGACTTTATGTTTGAGGATTCGCTTCAAAAGCTGGTCGCCAAGGCCGATGCTGAGCATGCCGATGCGGTAAAGGGCGACTTTTATCTGTATTGGTCCACGCCCAGCGAGCGACGTGAGCTGTTTGGGATTATCGACGAGCATATGACGGGCGCCGCGTATCGCCCCGTCGATCGCCCGGGCATCTTCTACCGCAAACCTTCCATTTGGTCGGCTATCTATCGGCGCGCGTTCCTCAACGACAATCAGATTCGCTTCCTTCCCACGCCGGGTGCCTCGTATCAGGATGCGGGTTTTAACTTTAAGGTCTGGGCATGCGCCGAGCGTGCTGCGTTTATCGCGGACCCCATTTTGTGCTATCGCCAAGACAACGAGAAGAGCTCCGTTAATTCGCCCAACAAGGTATTTTGCGTGTGCGACGAATACGCCGAGATGCAGCGCTTTTTGGATGAACGCCCCGAGCTTAAGGCTCAGCTTCAGGGTATTTTAATGCGCATGAAGGTCGATACGTACCGTTGGAACGATGAGCGCCTGGTCGATGAGCTGCGTGAGCAGTTTTGGAAGAAAGCCTCGTCCGAGCTCAAGGCCGATTGGGATGCCGGTCGCTTTGACCTGTCGCTGTTTGATCCGCGTGGCGAGACCGACTTGCGCCTGATGGTCAAGTCGCCCCGCGCCTATATCGATTCGCGCTTTGACTTTAAGAAGCCGGGCAAGCTCAATACGTTTAAGCATTTCTTTAAGATTGGCGGCCTGCCGCTGGTCTGGCGTGTGCTGACGTATCAGTGCACCTACGGCGACAACCCGCACCCCGATGACGTTCCGGCCGCACAGTAGGAGCGAGTGACTATGGCTACCCCCAAGATTTCCGTTGTCGTTCCCATCTACAAGGTGGAGGATTGCCTGGCATGGTGCCTGGACTCCCTACTCGCGCAGGATATGCCCGGTTGGGAAGGTGTGCTGGTTAACGATGGCTCGCCGGATGGGTCGCGCGACATCGCCGCTGCCTATTGCGAAAAGGACGCGCGCTTTACGCTGATTGATAAACCCAACGGTGGTTTGTCGAGCGCCCGTAACGCGGGTATCGCTGCGTCCTCGGCTCCTATCGTCGCGTTTTTGGATTCCGACGACCGGTTTACGCCCGATGCATGCCGCGTGATCGTCGATGCCTTTGAGCGCGAGGACTGC
>CABUHP010000296.1 GCA_902491415.1 uncultured Collinsella sp. | reverse complement strand
AGCTCCAGTCCGCCAATGGCGAGATTGACCGATCCATAGGCACCAACAAGCGAAACCGCGGCGTTAACAGCAAAGGCCAGCGCGAGAACACGGATAAGCCGCACATGCGTCTTGGTAAAGGGCGAGACGCCTCGCGAGATGTTACGGCTGATCCCACACAGAACGACAAGCGAAATACCCACGACGAGTGCCAGGCACAGTCCGCTTGGGATAACGATGCACCCGCCATCGAGAAGCGTCACGACGCCGAAAGAATCGACAGAAGCAACGTTTGCAACCGCATACCAGATCACGTAAACAACCAACGCGGCAAAAGCGACGAGCATCCCTGCAAAAACGGCTGCCATGCAAAAGCCAAGCTTCCTGATATTTTCGCCCGCTTTGGCCATACGCTGAACGCTGTTAGACATACACTCACCCTCATCGACTCTATCGTTATTCGAACAGTTTATCGAACAACGATATTGATTGCATGCGGAAAGCCCCGCCAGTGCGCATAGCCCATTCACTAATCAGAAGGGGTGAGAGTGGATTTTTGGACACGTATCGAACGAGAGTGGATAATCTCCCACTTCGAGGCCACCACCGGGCCTAAAACGGGAGATTATCCACTCTCATAGTCATCAAGGCTCGCAAGCTCTTATTCAGCCGCCTCGCGCAGAGCCGACATCGTTGCCGCATATTGCTGCTGCAGCGCATGCATTCCCTCGCGAGCGCCGTCAACGGTATCGGCGCCGCGCAGCGCCTCGGTCACCGCAACCGCCGGCTCGTACAGATTATCAAATCCCAGGTTCTGGCTCACGCCCTTGAGCGTGTGCGCTGCCATAAACGCACCTTCGGCGTCTCCTGCCGCCATGGCGGCCTCCAGCTTGTCCATGCTCTCGTCATCCAAAAACTTGAGGGCAAAGCGGGCAAGCATTTCCCCGCCCATCAGCCGAGCGCACGCGTCATCATAATTAGCGCCGATCTTCTCATACGCCTCACGCATGGAAATCATGGATTAAAAACTCCTTTGGTCAAACTAAATCGTAGGAAACGCGACGACATCGGCGGGGCGTGCCAACGTCTCGGCAATTTGGTCTTGCACCTCGAGCAAACAGTCGAGCAGCAACGGGTTAAAGGTGCCGCACTTACCGTCCAGAATCATCTTGATCGCTTCCTCGTGCGGGATAGCGTCCTTGTACACGCGCACGCTCGTCAGAGCATCGTACACGTCGGCCACCGAAACCACCTGTGCGGCAATGGGAATTTCGTCGCCCTTAAGGCCATCGGGATAGCCCTTGCCGTCCCAGCGCTCGTGGTGCCAACGCGCAATCTGGTACGCATATTCCATAAGCGCATTACCGACGTGATGGCGGCCCAGCTCAAGCAGCATGTCGGCGCCGATCGTGGTATGCGTCTTCATAATCTCGAACTCCTCGGACGTAAGGCGTCCGGGCTTGTTGAGAATCGCATCGTCAATCGACATCTTGCCGATATCGTGCAGCACCGAAGCCAGGGCGATCGTAGAGCGTTCCTCATTGTCGAGGGAGACCGTGCCGCTACGCTGGACCAGACA
>CABUHP010000295.1 GCA_902491415.1 uncultured Collinsella sp. | reverse complement strand
CGCCCACGGGCAGGCCGCTTGCCAGACGCGACACCTCAACGCCCAGCGGCTTGATAGTGCGGGCCAGGTAGCTCGCCGTGGTCTCGCCCTCAATATTGGGGTTGGTGGCGATGATGACCTCGTGGATGTCCTCGTGGCCCAAGCGTGCCAGCAGCTCGCGAATGTGCAGCTGCTCGGGGCCAATCTTGTCCATGGGACTGATCACGCCGCCCAATACGTGGTAGAGACCGTGGTAGCTGCCCGTGCGCTCGATTGCCTGGACGTCGCGCGGCTCGCCCACCACGCAAATGCGAGTGGTATCGCGCATCGGGTCCTGGCAGATGGAACACTCGTCGGCCGTGGCGTAGTTAAAGCAACGGCTGCAAAAGTGAACCTCCTGCTTAACCTCCAGGATGGCCTCGGCCAGACGGCGGGCCTCCTCGGCATCGGCCTCGAGCAGGTAATAGGCGATGCGCTGAGCCGACTTGGGGCCAATGCCCGGCAGGCGACCCAGTTCATCGAGCAATTTTTGCAGGCTATGGTTAGCACTCATATATATGCGCGTCTTAGAACGGCATGCCCGGGATGTTGAGGCCGCCGGTGATGGCGCCCATCTGCTTGTTGGCGAGCTCGTTGACGCCGCGAACGGCCTCGTTGACGGCAGCCATAATCATGTCCTGCAGCATATCGACGTCCTCGGGATCGAGGGCATCGGGATCGATGGTGAGGTTGACGAGCTCCATCTCGCCGTTAACGGTCACCTTGACCATGCCGCCGCCGGCAGAGGCGTCGACGGTCTGGGACTTGAGGTTCTCCTGCGCGGCGGCAAGCTGCTCCTGCATCTTGCGAGCCTGCTTCATCATCTGCTGCATGTTCATACCGGCCATGATGGCTCCTTTACGTGCGGCCGCACGCCGAACTGCAAGGGCAGCCGGAACACGGCGGGACTTTCAAACTTAAAAATCGTACCACGGCGTGAGGCAAGCAAGCGGGGCGGACACGCTACCTCAGTCGATATACATGTCCTGGAGTGCAAGCCGCACCCAAAGATTATGCGAAGTTGAATAATTCGCATCTGCATAATATTGAAAGCTAAATCTTGTAGAGCCGGAATCCGACATTTTCTGCATCCAGCTAGATAACAAAATGCCGAACCGCTGCTCGAGGCGGCGCTCATGATGGCAGGGTATAATTTGATTGTCACAGACAGCAATTTGGAGGTGCCCCCATGAATGCCCCCGACGCGCTCCAAAACATCCGCTCAAAACACCCCGTTGCATATGTGGTTCTCTATCTCTTTGTCGGCTGGGCATTACTGGTTGTCATCACCCATGCTATAGCCTTTGGAGCAGAACTGTTAGTAGCCAGCTCGGACCAGCCCGTCGTCAAATGGGAAGCGACCGATGAGTGCACCGACGGAACCCGAACCGTTTACTACAACAGCCCATCCCTCTACCAAGAGTTCAAGGTCAAGATAAAGAACTCCAAGATTGTCGATGCCGAACTAGGCGTTTTCTCGACAATCGGAGCAACCGTCAGCGCCGAGCAAGTCGAGTACGCGGACAGCCATGCAACGTATCGTAT
>CABUHP010000294.1 GCA_902491415.1 uncultured Collinsella sp. | reverse complement strand
ACGGTACGATTGGCGAGAACATCGCTTACGGCAAGCCAGGCGCCACGGCAGAAGAGGTCGCCGAGGCCGCCCGCCGCGCCAATATCGATGCCTTCATTGAGTCCCTACCGCAGGGCTACGACACGGTCGTGGGCGAGCGCGGCAGCCGTCTTTCGGGCGGTCAGAAGCAGCGCGTAGCCATTGCACGCGTGTTTCTCAAGAACCCCAAGATCCTGATCCTGGACGAGGCGACGAGCGCCTTGGATAACGAGAGCGAGGAGGCGGTGCAGGAGTCGCTCGAGCGCCTGGCGCGCGGCCGCACCACGATCATCATCGCCCACCGTCTCTCGACTATTAAGCATGCCGACGAGATTGCGACCGTCGAGCATGGTCGCGTTGTGGAACGTGGCACGCACGAGCAGCTTCTCGCCCGTGGCGGCACCTATGCCCGTTACTATCGAATGCAGTTCGAAGGTGCGCGTGCGCACGAGCTCGACTGATTGATATGACAGGAAGTTTATGGCTGGCAAGAACCCTTTGACTCCGGAAGAAGTGACGGAGTTATTCTCCGAAATCGATGCATCCGGCGTCTTGGATCCGACGCTCGCCAAAAAGCGTACCGAGCGCATGCGCGAGAAAGAGGCTGCCGTCAAGCGCGGTGACAAGGCGACGCTGGCGCGGCTGCGCAGCGAGGATCGCGCGAGCCAGGCAAAACATATCGACCCGCTGTCCGAGGACGATCCTTCGGGCTCGCAGGTGAGCCATACCATTACGAAGACTGCCATGGTCGTGGTTATCGGCATCTTGGTGCTGATCGTGGGCATGCAGATTGGCTACGGCGTGATGCGCCGTCTGAATACCGCCAATCTGTCCGAGAGCGTTTCGGTCGATACCGTTTCGACCGCGCTCAAGGGCGGCCTTGAGTGGGGCAACGGCTTTACGCAGTTCCCGCTCGACTTTAGCGTCGACGAGGCGGACGAGCGCACGGGTACGGTAGAGGTGACGGTGTTGGACACGTCGTCTGCCAACGAGCTCGAGCTGCTGTCCAACGGGCAGATTCAGGCTGCGGCGCTTGCGACCAACGCGTTGCTCAACGATAAGATCGACCGCGTGGTGTATAACGTGCATGCCTATATCGACGAGGACAGCAAGATCCAGCACGACTCTTTCTTTGGCATGTTCCCCGCACAGGGCCACCAGAGCGCCATTCTGACGTTCGTGTGGACCAAGAGCTCATCGACCGCTACGAACATCGACTGGAAGATGCATATCGTGAGTATGGATGACACGATTTCCGAGCGCATTCAAAAGCAGGTGAACTCGGTGTCGTCGCTGATTGAGGACCCGTCGGTGAGCCAGACCAAGATTGACGAGGAAAAGGCCGAACGTGACCTGGAGCATCGCCTGCACGGTCGCGAGATCTTCCGCGGTGGCAAGCCCGACCGCACGCCGTCCGATCTGCTGGAGCAGGACAAATAAGACGCCATCATCCCGCGTGAGCCAAGCGCCCGCGCGGGATGATTTTTCTGGGACGGAGATTAAATAAGGCTCTGTTAGACCAGGATTGACATACATGTGTCCCCACGGTGCCATATCGTTGA
>CABUHP010000293.1 GCA_902491415.1 uncultured Collinsella sp. | reverse complement strand
GGATGCCATGTCTTCGCCGTCCCCGATATCGTGCCGCTGCCGCAGGACGTGGTGGATGGCTGCGAGGCCGTGCTCGACACGTTGTTCGATCTGGCGGCGGCGGTCAAGGCCGTACGCTAGACAATTGCGGCGTTGAAGCGAGCGATTGCCCACGTTTGCGCTTAAGCAAAAGGGGCCCGGCAATGGTCGGGCCCCTTTTGCTTAAGCGGCGACTTAGCATACTTGCGGGCGTGCTATAGATACGCGCCGAGGTTGATGGCCGTAGCGTCGGTCTGGGTGCTTGCCTGGGTGCTGGCGCGCTCCAGTAGGAACGGCCGCACGAGTTCTTGGCGGTTGATGTCCTCCGCGGTGGTGGCTGCGGTGACGGTGCGCGCTGCAGAGCCGACGTGGATATGCTTGGTCTTTGTCGGGACCTTGTTCTCGATTTGCTCCATGAGCAGTTGGACACCCTTGCGGCCAATCTCGTAGCCCGGGGGCGCTACCGTAGTGAGCGGGACCGATCCGCTCCAAGCGAGCGGGTTGCCGTCGCATCCGGCCACGCGTACTTGCCCGGGGACAGAGATGCCCTTGTCGACCAGTGCCGAAACGACACCCGAGGCCAACACATCGGTCAGGCCGACGACAAAATCGGGACGTTCGTCGGCAGGGCGCCCGGCAATCTGAGCACCAATACTGTAGCCGTCGGCTGCGGTATTCCACTCTCCGGCGTCAATGACTTCAATTTTGATATCGGGATGCAGGGCGAGAGCCTTGTGAATGCCAAGTACGCGCAGGGTGAGCTGCATGAATGCCGCTCTGCCCACAACGGTGATATGGTGTGCGCCGCGGGCGACGGCGAGCTCGGCGATAATGCGTCCCTGTGCCTCGTTGTCGGCTGCCACGTAGTAACCGGGCTCGGAGCAGTGGATGTCCAGATGGACGATCGGCACGGGCATCTTGGTCGTTGCAGGGCGCCAGTCGGGGGACGCCATGGGCTGAACCATGACGCCGGACATCTGGGTGCCCATAAAGTAGCGCAGGTAATGGTCCTCGAGAATATCGTCGTTATCGGCGTTGGCGATGAGCAAGTCGTAGCCGTGCTTGCGGGCCTCGTTGTGGGCGCCGCTGGCGATTTGGAGCGAAAAGCCGTGATCGAGACGGGGGAGCACCAGGCCAAAGGACTTGGTGGCGCCGCCCGCGAGCTGACGGGCGCTTTGGTTGGGCAGGTAGCCAAGGCGACTGATGGTCTCGTTGATGAGCTTGAGGGTCTCGGGGCGCAACTTTTCGGGATGGTTGAGCGCGTTGGAAACCGTGCCCAGCGAAACCCCGGCCTCGCGCGCGACGTCGCTGATTTTTACCTTTGCCATAGCGGCCCCTTTGATGCGTTTCAAGTACAAGCCAGATTGTAGCATCGCCCGCCTCTGAGGTGTCAAAACCTGCCAATTAGGGACAGGTTTATTTTGGCAGGCTTTATCGGGGAAAACGCCGTTGCCAGCGCGACCACCACGAAGGGGGCAGGTACCTTTGTGGTGGTTTGGACCGGCTGGACGTGTGTGCATCGAGTGGTATCTAAGTTGAGATACCACCTCTGGTATATCAGCTTGCGTTTGCGTGAGTACAA
>CABUHP010000292.1 GCA_902491415.1 uncultured Collinsella sp. | reverse complement strand
GTCTCCTCTCGACCTGCCGTGTGTCGCACGGCTTTGCTTTTTGCTGAGATTATTGTTGCGCCGGGGCATGTTCGGTACAAGAAAATAGTTGCGAACGGCAACTATTCATCGGTTAACTGTAGCAGCTATTTTTGTGCCTAAATTATTTTTTCTTCTAATTATTTTTAAAATAGCAGGTAGATTGCCTGATAAATGTTTTATGTTCCTTATGCACCATACATACCAGCAAGAATCGGGCCTGGCATCTCCGGTTTGCTCCGCAGTGTCAGACCATGTCACGTACGCCCACGACATGGAGGTACCCCATGGATATGATCTCGTTTCTCGCCTCCGAACCCTTCGACCGCAGCGGTGATACGCCGCTCTATGTCCAACTTAAACATCGAATCGCCCTGCTTATCGCCAGCCAGGCGTTCGACACCAAGACGCCGCTGCCACGCGAGCTCGAAATCTGTGAGCGGCTAGAGTTATCGCGCGCGACCGTGCGCCGTTGCTTCCAAGATCTCGTCATCGAGGGGCGCGTGGTGCGCAAACGTGGGCAGGGCACGTTCATCAAACCCCAAACCTCAGCACCCGGCATCGACCTGGCCCTGAATTTCAGCGCGCGGATGCGCGAAGCGGGACGGGTTCCGAGCTCGCAGATTCTCGCCTTTTCAAGCATACCGGCCGTCCGCGGCATCGCCTCTGGGCTCAAAGTGCCCGAGGGGACACCCGTCTGGGAGATTCGCCGCCTGCGTCTCGCCAACGACAAACCCATGGAGCTCAACTACGTCTATATCCCCGTGTCACTTTGCCCCGAGCTCACACGCAAAGACGTGGATGGCTCGCTCTACGCCTACATCGCGGAAAAGACCGGCATCCTGCCCGCAAGCGTCGATGCCGTCTACGAGACGGTCAACCTCGACAAGCATGAGGCGCGCCTTTTGGGACAGAACACCGGTAAGGCGGCGATGCGCATCGTGCGTTCGACCTACGACAAGACGGGAACCCCGTTCGAGGTAGGCGTGCTCATCAGCTGCGACGGTCAGGCAAAGCTGCACGTGCACATCGCCGCCGACAAAACAACCTTCACCGCCACAGCCCAATAAATCCAAAACGTGGGCGCCGTCGTTCAAACAAACGACGGCGCCCACGCTCACTTTCTTTTTCAGCCCTAGTCATCGCGCAAAGCCCCTTCGGCAGCACACGGTGCAACCGAGTCACCGCAGGCCGGGGCGGGAGGCGGACCTTTCTCTCGGAAAACTTCGCGAAGCCCAGTTTCCGAGAGAAAGGTCCGGCTGCCGCCCCGGCCGACCAGGTCACATTACACCGTGTGCTGCGGCAGGTCCTGCAGGGCGATGACGTCCATGCCCATGTCGTTGGCGCTGCCGTGACCCTGCTGGTCTTCGCGCACGGCCTCGATGGCGCTCACGTAGGTGTTGGCGGCGGACATCGCCGTCACGCAGGTCACGCCGCGGCGCACGGCCTCGGTACGCAGCAGGTAGCCATCGCCACGCGAGCCCGGACCGTACGGCGTGTTGATGATTACCGCGATCTTGCCATCGGCGATGAGGTCGCCGATGTTGGGACGCTCGCCGTCGTGCGGGCCGCTGATCTTCTCCAC
>CABUHP010000291.1 GCA_902491415.1 uncultured Collinsella sp. | reverse complement strand
ATTATGCTGATCGAGCGCCACGGCCGCGGTGTGTCGCTGCAGGCCGAGGGCGCCGACGGTGATGGTCCTGCGGGCCTGGGCCTTGTCGGCAAGCATATCGGTCGCGGCTGGGTGCGCGGCTTTACCATCACGGGCGGTGCCATCGCCTCGACGATTGGCCACGATTCGCACAACGTGTGCGTGGTGGGCGACAACGCGGCCGACATGATGGCTGCCGTCGAGGCTGTTGGCCAGGGCGGCCACGTGCTGGTACGCGATGGTGAGGTCGTAGCGCGCATCCCGCTGGCGCTCGGTGGCCTTATGAGCGAGGGCACGGCCGAGGACGTTGCCGCGCAGCACGACGACTTTATGGTCAAGGCGCGCGCCATGGGTATTGAGCCGCCGCTCGACCCCATCATGGGCATTATCTTCCTGCCCTTGCCGGTCATCCCGACGCTCCGCATCCGCCCCGAGGGCATGTTCGACGTTACAACCTTCACCTACGCCGACTAGTCATCGGGGACGTTCTTAAACGACTAGTCATTGGGGACGCTCTTTGGCGGGCTGCCTGACGCCGCGACCGTAGGGCCTCTGGCATGTGTGAGCTATTTGCCAGGTCCTTGTAACGTTTACGCCCGCGGAGTCTTATTTGAGCTCCCTTTGGGTACGTTGGAATCGGATACGCGTTCGATTCCAACAAGCCCGAAGGGAGCTTTTCTATGTTTAAACTGATTGCATCCGATATGGACGGCACACTGCTTGACGAAAACGGCCAGGTGCCTCCCGAGACCTACGAACTGATTCTGGCGCTACACGAGCATGGCGTGCATTTCGCCGCATCGTCAGGTCGTCGCTACGATCGCCTGTGCGAGTTCTTTGCGCCCGTTCGCGACAAGATGGACTTTGTCGCCGCTAACGGCGCCCAGGTCTACGCCGACGGTAAGATGGTAGACCGTGAGGTGTATTCCCACCTGGCGATTCGAAGGCTCGCCCAAGCCGTCAGGACGTTTCCCAATCTGCATCTTGCGCTCTTTGACCGAACCAAGTCCTTCCTGCTCGATGACGAGTGCAAGTTCGTGCGTGAGGTCGATAAGGACCTTCCCAATGCCGAGCGCATTTGGGAGCTGCCCGATCCCAGCGTAAATATCATCAAAGCGAGTATCTTTTGCGACGACAGTGCGGTTATGGACAGCGCGTACGTGCTACAGCGCGAACTTGGTCAGCTCTTTACTTTTGCGCCTTCGGGCAACGCGTGGATCGATGCCATGCAGCCTGGTGTGTCGAAGGCCTCGGGTATCGCGCAGCTCGCGGAGCATTACGGCATTGGTCGCGACGAGGTCATGGCGTTTGGCGACTCGATGAACGACTACGAGATCATTCGCTTTGTCGGCACGGGCTGCGCGATGGAAAACGCGCGCCCCGCGCTCAAGGCGGTGGCCGATCGTGTGGTGGGTTGTAACCGCGACCACGCCGTCCAGCAGGAGCTCCGTCGCGTGCTGGAGAGTCTCTCCTAATCCGGCAGATGGGGACGTTCCTTTTCTGCCGACAGTGGGGGACAGTCCTTGCGGCTTTTTGCGAAGAGTGTCCCCAGTGACTAGTCGTTTAAGAACGTCCATTACAGTCGAAATTGTCAGCCCGGGCCCGTCTCGGGCTACGATT
>CABUHP010000290.1 GCA_902491415.1 uncultured Collinsella sp. | reverse complement strand
TATGTCCGCGCTATCCTTCTGCGTGACGAGGGTGCCTGCATCAGCCCGTTCAACGCCTGGGTCCTGCTCCAGGGCACAGAGACTCTGTCGCTGCGCGTTGACCGTCATGTCGAGAACACCAAGAAGGTCGTTGAGTTCCTGACCGGTGACACCCATGTTGCCAAGGTGAACCACCCGAGCCTGCCTGAGCACCCCGACCATGAGCTCTACAAGCAATATTTCCCCAACGGCGGTGCCTCGATCTTTACCTTTGAGATTAAGGGTGGCCAGGAGGCCGCCTGGAAGTTCATTGATCATCTGCAGGTGTTCTCGCTGCTCGCCAACGTGGCCGACGTCAAGTCGCTCGTCGTGCACCCGGCTACCACCACGCACTCCCAGCTCTCTGCCGAGGAGCTCGCCGAGCAGAACATCACGTCCTCCACGATCCGTCTTTCCATCGGTACCGAGAACGCCGAGGATATCATTTGGGATCTGAAGCAGGCTTTCGCCGTGCTGGACGAGTAAGGCGACTTGTGCAAGGACCCCTTGCGACTCGATAGGTATAACTGCATAAAATGCCTGCTCAAGGCGCCTGTGCGAACAATGGTTGCACAGGCGTCTTTTTTGCATAGAGAGGGCGCAAAAACAGGGTTTTTGACATGCTTTATGCATTCGAGTTGTGGAAAACTCCTGTTGAGAGGATGTGAGTTTTACGCAATTGACGTGCGCCTTTTGAGTAAAACCGCAGGTCGCGATTTGCTCGGGGTACTATGCAGCGCGATCGAATCACACGCAGCTCAAACGCAGCAAAAACGCACTACGGAGGTTTCCAGCTACATGAGGATCGATTCACGAAAACCGAAAGCCGCCGCCCTTTCCGCCGCTCTGACCGTGGCACTTTTGGCGGGCGCCGGTGCAACTGATGCCCACGCCGCAACATTGTCCGATACGGTTGGATCTACGCCGTCCGAGACGACGCTGGTACAGCCCGTTGACTATCGCGGCGATGGTTATGGTTCCATGCAGGAGTGGAACGCCTCGATGGAGGCCAAGCGCGATTCCCTGGAGATGCGCGCTCAGATCATCATGAATATGTATGGCGACTATGCCACCGATGACGAGCGCGCTGTGCTGCAGGGCTGTATCGACGGCGCGGGTAGCCTGTTGACGATGGGGGAGGTCGACGCCAAGTCGACCGAGCTCGATGAGCTGCGCACTGCGCTTGAGGATGCCAAGCGCGAAGCGCTCGAGGCTGCCGCCGAGGCGGAGGCTGCCGAGGCTTCGTACTACAACGCCGGTTACACTCCGTCCTACGCGTCTGCCGCGTCCTGCACGAACGGATCGGGCCTGACGCGCTCTGCGGGTGTCAATAACTACAACGGGCGCCGCGAGACCTATTACAGCAGCAATGTGCTTTATCACTATCGCACGGGCGAATGGACTCAGGATTCTGAGGGCTTCTGGCGCGATTCCGACGGCTATTACGTTGTTGCCGCGGGCGATATGGCCCAGGGCTCGACCTTTACGGGCTCCAAGGGTGATTGCAAGGTCTATGACTCCGGCTGCGCTGCCGGAACCACCGACTACTACACCGGTTGGTAATTTTTCTGCATCACGGATATTTGGCGGACGGGTGTCTTTACCGAGCTTTAGGGTAACGTAAAGACGTCCGTTCTATGTATGCGCCTGAGC
>CABUHP010000289.1 GCA_902491415.1 uncultured Collinsella sp. | reverse complement strand
CGCTGCGGGCCCTGGTCCCGGCGGCGGCCTCGGCGCTGTGCGCCTGCTGCCTTGGGTAACTTTGGGGTCGATTGAAGTTGTCTACACAATTCGCGGTATTATGGTGCGGAGTTTTGAAAGGAGCCGCTGGTGGTCACGACGACGTTTGCTTCGCCTTTGGGCGAAATCTTGCTTGCCGCTGATGGCCGCGGTCTGACGGGGCTTTGGTTTGAGGGACAGGAGCATTTTGGCTCCACGCTTCTCAAAGAAGATCCTGAACATGTTGAAGGCGCCGATGCAGTTTCTGGTGCTGGCGGCATGTCGTCGGTGAGTCCTGCAAATGGTGCGGCGTCTTCGGTGCTTGAGCGTTCCTGGGCTTGGCTGAATGCTTATTTTGCAGGGCAGGAACCTCGGTTTACGCCGCCGTTGCATATGATCGGTACGGCGTTTCAGCGTGAAGTTTGGTACGAGCTGCTTTCCATTCCGCGCGGCGAGGTTGCCACGTATGGCGAGATCGCCCAGCGTGTTGCGGCTCGACATCGTGTACCGGGAAACGAGGCGCCCGTTGTGTCTCCCCGTGCCGTGGGGGCCGCGGTCGCGCGTAGTCCCATTTCGATTATTGTGCCGTGCCATCGCGTGGTCGCGGCAGACGGTTCGCTCAACGGATATGCCGGTGGGCTCGACCGCAAGGAGTGGCTGCTTCGGCTTGAGGGCGCGTACGAGGAGTAACACTCGAGCGCTTTGCATAGCCAAGATGCCGTGAAAGAACGGGACATGCTTTCCGAATGGAGGCTCAGACGGAAACTACGTCCCGGAATTCCGTTTTAAAGCGGGATGCGCTTTCCGAATGGCGTTCCAAGCGGAAACCGTGTCCCGGAATACAGCCTCAGAGTGGGACGCCGTTTCCGGCTGAGACCACCTGCCTGGACATCGATCTACGCCCGCTCCTGCAGGGCGTAGATGGACTTATCCATGTTGAACAGGTAAGCCACAATGCAGACAATAATGAACATCGGCAAGTTACCAAAGCCGAAGACTTCGCAGCCAATAAGGATGGGTGCGAGCAGCGTATTGGTGGCGCTGCCAAAGACGGCTGCGTAGCCCAGTGAGGCGCAGAGCTCGACGGGCATGACGAGAATCCCGGCGAGTACGACACCCAGGCTGGCTCCGATGGAGAACAACGGCGTCACCTCGCCACCCTGATATCCTGCGGCAAGCGTGGTAATGGTGAGTGCGAATTTGAGTGCCCAGTCCCAAGGTATGATGGCGACCTTGCCGTCACCGTCGAGCGCCGCGGATATCAGATTGGTGCCAAGCCCGCAGTATCGACCCTGCCATAGTGCGAACAGAATCGCCGATAACGCGATGCCCATAACGGCGATGCGTGCATAGGGGTTGGGGAGCAGCCGCGCCGCAAGTGTTTTGGCATGTGCAAGGCACCAGGCAAAGGCGCCGCCCACCATACCAAACGCGATGCCCAACAGTGCCAGCCGTCCAAGACCGGGGAGGTCGAGCGCATACGAGGCGGTAACGGCGACCTCGAACTTCTCGAGCCCCAGGGCGCCGGAGGTCATACTTGCTGCGAGTGAGGCCGTAAGCGCGGGAAACAGCGCGCGGTATTCCATGCGTCCTGCGACCAGTACTTCGATAGCAAAGACCGTGGCGGCGAGCGGCGTTCGAAAGAGTCCAGCAAAGCCGGCAGCCATGCCGATAAGCAAAAACGTGTTGCCGGG
>CABUHP010000288.1 GCA_902491415.1 uncultured Collinsella sp. | reverse complement strand
AGCTCAACAAGCCCCGTGCCAAAAAGACTGGTTCTATGTGTGGTTACGCCAGCTGCGGACGCGCTGTTTCATGCCCTCGATGTCGAGCACGCCTTCGGCAAAGCCCTTGCGCACGAGCTCTTCGGGAACAAACTCGTCGTAGCGGTCAAAGTAAGGCACCTCGCCAGGATAGACGAGCTCGATGGGATCGAAGTCTTTCTCGGCCTCGGCGGCGAGCACCTCAAAGAACGTTTCCTCGTCGGTCTTCATCTTAAACTGCATAAAGTACGGGCGTGAAGGGTCGAGTCCGCGAAGGCCCAGCTCCGCGGCACACTTGATCTTGAGCATGCGCTCGAGTGCCAAAAAGGCGTAGCTGCCCAGCCAGGGGAAGAGCACCCAGGTGTCGCCGCCCAGGTTAATGAGCGGCTTAGTTCCCGCACCCGAAATCTCGGCCGTATGGCGAGCCTGCGCAAGGCGTGCCCGTGCGTTGCCCATGAGGTACGGATATGCCGCATGCTCGTTGAGCGCCTTGCGCATGCGCTCGAGTACGTGTGTATTGATGTCGCCGGGGCAGTCGCCAAAGTAGGCCGGCACACGGCCCTTGACCTGCGTGGCAAAGACGGTATGACGCTTCCAGTCCACTTCCTCGACAATCCAGCAGTGTCCGGCGATGGCGATGCGCTCGCCGGGCGGAGGGGGATTGACGATCGTGCCCAACTCGGCCGACTCGCTGCGAACGGTGAACTCCTCGTTTTCCTGGAACACGGCGTAGAACTTAAAATTGTTAATGATGCGCTCGCCCGCGAGGCCCACGATGAGCCCGCCGCCCTCGGTGACCTGGATATGATCGATCTTGATGAGGTGGCGCAGTAGCACGCGATAGTCATCGGCTGAGACGCGATGGAAATAGCTGAGTGTGAGCACGCGCTGGGCAAGTTCTGCCGGCGTGAGTTCGCCGGTGCTGGCAAGCGTCGACATAGTCTGGTGGTAGAGCAGGCTGTAGGGGAGTCGATCGAGTTCGGGCGGCTCGACCCACTTTTCCTCGCGATAGAGTTGTACGAGCGCGATACCCTGCAGGAGCTTCCAGGGTATCGTTTCGGGCATCATCGTGCGCGGCTCGGGCTCCTCCTCGCGCATGACAAACCACATCTCGGGCGGAAGATCGCGGCGGCCTGTGCGCCCCATGCGCTGCAAAAAGGAGCTGACGGTAAACGGTGCATCGATCTGAAACGCACGCTCCAAGCGGCCGATATCGATGCCAAGCTCAAGTGTGGAGGTGGTGACGGTTGTCTGCGCCTGTTCCTCGTCGCGCATGAGCTCCTCGGCCGTCGCGCGCAGCGATGCCGAAAGGTTGCCGTGATGGATGAGGAAACGGTCGGGCTCGTGTCGGCTCTCGCAGTAGCTGCGCAGCATGGAGCATACGGCCTCCGCCTCTTCGCGCGAGTTGGCAAAGACCAGGCACTTGCGGCCGCGGGTGTGTTCGAAGATGTAGCCCATGCCGGGGTCGGCGTTGTCGGGGGCGGTGTCGGTGGGGTTGAGCAGTGCCTGTTCGGTTGCCTGTGGGATGTCGACTTCGCCCTCGGGGGCGGAGGAAGTGCGACTGTCCTTGGGGGCAGCCTTGCCACGTGTCTGATCGCGACGTTGGCGGCGTTCCTCCTGCGTGAGCTGTCCGCTATGGCGCATGTCTTGGGTGCTGACGGGCAGTGCCGCGGGTGCCGCTGCCTCAATGCGCTCG
>CABUHP010000287.1 GCA_902491415.1 uncultured Collinsella sp. | reverse complement strand
AGCTTGGTGTCGCGTGTCTCGACGAGAGCGGCAGCGGTTTCGGTCATAGACATCCTCCGATGGGGAAGCGAATCGTGTTTTAGCTATCGCCATTATAGGTGTTATCGCGATTCCATTTGAGCCCTTGGGCTTGTTGAAATGGGATCGGGGTTCGCATAAGATTGAAGCAGATGGCACCCGTTGCAGCGGGTTGGCCAACTCCAAAACACGTTTGTAGCGTGAGAAGTGGCCGTCTTCGCATTACGCGGAGGCGGCTATTTTTTTGAGTACAAGATTAGATAGTTAGACAAACATCTAAATATCGAGTATAGTGTGCGCGTCATGAGAGATGATGAGAGGAGGTCTTATGCCGGGAGAGGGTTTTAAGGCGCTTGCCGATCCAACGCGACGGCGCATTTTGGAGTTGCTGCGCGAGGGCAATTGCACGGCGGGGGAGCTTGCCGAGCATTTCGATATCAGTAAGCCGTCGCTGAGCCATCACTTGGCGACGCTCAAAAACGCCGGGTTGGTGACCGACGAGCGCCATGGCAAAAACATCGTATACAGCTTAAACACCACCGTCATGCAGGATTTGATTGGCTGGTTTATGGGCTTTACAAACACGGAAGGTGAAAAGGATGAATAACGAAAACAAGGGCATTCACCCCACGGGGGTATCGTCGCGCGTGTGGATTGTGCTGGTCGCTCTGTGCGTCGCCAATGTCGTAGCGCACCTCATGGTGATGCCGAGCTTGCCTGCGCAGATTCCCACGCACTGGGGCGCGAACGGCGCCGTCGACGGTTGGGGTCCTAGCTGGATGGCCTCCGCGCTCGGCGTGCTGCCTCTGGCGCTTCTCGCAATGTTCTGCGTGGTGCCGCGCATCGACCCCAAAGGTGAGGCATATCGAACCTCGGGCAAGTTCTACCAGGGCTTCGTAATCGCCTTCACCTTGTTCATGTGCGCCATAAGCTGGCTGGGAGAGCTTACGGTCTGGGGCGTGGTGCCGGCGGTCGGTTCGGTTAACGTGCTGATTTCCGGTGTTGTCGGATTGCTGTTCATCGGCGTAGGCAACTATTTGCCGCGTGTGAAGCAGAACTATACGCTCGGTATCAAGACGCCTTGGGCGCTTGCCGATCCCGAGAACTGGCGCCGTACGCAGCGTTTTGGCGGCGCCTGCTTTATGGTGCTGGGTATTGGCCTGATTGTGATGGGCGTGGCAGGCAGCGTGCTTTCGAGTGAAGTCGTCGCCGCGGTGATTGCGGCTCTAGCGTTTGGTTCGGTTGGAGCCGTCTACGTCTACTCGTATCTGTTGTGGCGCAAATCGCAGCGAGCCGCTCGTTAAGGTTGCGGAAAACTAGCGTACGCAGTTCATGGTATGTTCCGGGGGACTTTTCCCAGGTAGTATTAGGGGGTGTGGGCAACCATGCCCCTTTTTATTAGAACGCGCGAACTGCCTCTCCGCTTTTTCCAAAACGGAGAGGGGGAGAAGATTTCCGCAGCTAGATAAGGAGAAATGACTGTGGCGGAGTTCATTTATCAGATGTATCAGGCTCGCAAGGCCCATGGCGACAAGGTGATCCTTGACGACGTGACCCTGAGCTTCTACCCCGGTGCCAAGATCGGCGTCGTGGGCCCCAACGGTATGGGCAAGTCGACCCTGCTCAAGATCATGGCCGGCATCGAGGAGGTCTCCAACGGCGATGCCAAGCTCACCCCCGGCTACACCGTGGGCATCCTG
>CABUHP010000286.1 GCA_902491415.1 uncultured Collinsella sp. | reverse complement strand
CACCCAGCCGCGACCGATATGCTTGCCGACCAGGCCCAGGCCAGCGGGGCCGTCGCCATCGGCGCCCTCGGCCTGCAGCGACACGCCGCGGCCATGGCGCTCGATCAGCATAATGCGGCGCAAGTCCTCGGCGCTCTCGGGGCGGGCCATACCCGTGATAGCCATACCCGGGATCACATCGATAACGGCCTCGCCCGGCTTAAAGGCATAATCGAATACGTCGAGCGAAAGCTTCGGCAGCTTAACGGAAGCACGCAGCTCATCGGCAAGGGCCGCAACCTCGGCCATCTCGGGTGCAATCTCGCCCACAAAGGTGCCGTCCTGCGCCACCAGAGTACCGGCGGCATATACGCGATGCGGAGCCGTAGCAAACGTCAGGTCATTGAGCACCAGCAGGTCGGCGCGCTTGCCCGGGGCGATTGCGCCGCGGAGCTCGTGCGGGTCGCGGCAGCCGTGGTCCAGGCCAAATGCCTCAGCCGTGGAAAGGGACGCCATGGAGATGGCGACCACCGGGTCGACGCCGACCTCGATGGCCACGCGGCAGGCATTGTCGATCATGCCGGTCGAAAGCGCATCGGAGGGAGCGCGGTCGTCGGTCGCAAAGCAGCAGCGGCGGGCGCGCGCGGGATTCTCCAGCAGCATCGGCGATAGATTGGCCAGGTCATGGCTGCACGTACCTTCACGCAGCATCACATACATGCCGCGAGATAGCTTGTCGAGTGCCTCCTCGGGAATCGTCGACTCGTGATCGGCGATAATGCCCGCTGCGGCATAGGCATTGAGGTCCTTACCGGCAACGAGCGGCGCATGGCCGTCGACCTGCTTGGACGGCGTCTGGTTGGCAGCATCGATGCGAGCACAGGTCTCGGAGTCAGCCATAAAGACGCCCGGCAGGTTCATCATTTCGCCCAGGCCAAAGACATCGCCCGGATGCTCGGCAAAAAACTCCTGCATATCGGCGGCGGTAATCACGGCACCGGCCTGCTCGTCGGGCAGCGCGGGCACGCACGAAGGCATCATGTACTTGATGGAGATGGGCGCGCGGCGGCCATCCTCGATCATAAAGCGCAAGCCGTCGAGACCGGCAACATTGGCAATCTCGTGGCTGTCGGCAATGGCGGTGGTAGTACCGCGCGTCGCCGCCATGCGCGCATACTCGGCGGGACGGATGTTCGAAGACTCGATATGCAGATGCCCGTCAATAAAACCGGGAGCGAGATAGCGACCCTGGCAGTCGATGACCTCAGTTGCCTCGTAGGTGCCAGCGGCATCGTCTCGACCATCGTAGAGCACGCCGACGATCACACCGTCCTTGACGGCAACGCTACCGGGCGCCACACGCTGGCCATACACGTCGACGATCTGCGCATTGGTAAACAGCGTGTCGACGGGCACGCGCCCCTCGGCAGCCTCGATCACAGACCTCATGACCTCAACGGACATACATACTCCTTTAACCGTAGAAAAAAGCTGCGGAGCGGACAGGCCTTCACCGCAGCAAGCTAATAGCCATTGTATGCCCAAACGATGGGTCAACAATACGCCTCTCCGCTTAACGGCACACGCCGCTTGGCGCAATGGGGGCAGGTTACTTTGCACCAATGACAAGGAGTGTCCCAAAGTGCCGGCACAAAAGGAACGTCCCCAAGTGCCAACCACGGAAGCGCCGATGTTTTGGCAACGACAGCGAGCGGGCCGCATTTGAGACAAGGTGACGTGAAACGAAAGGGCGCTGACCTTCTGGTCGCGCC
>CABUHP010000285.1 GCA_902491415.1 uncultured Collinsella sp. | reverse complement strand
GGAGTCGACAACAACCTCGGCGGCGTCCGCATCCTCGGCCAGCACGCCAGCCTCGGCCTGAGCAGCCGCAGCCTTTGCGGCAGCCTCGGCAGCCTGTGCCTCCTCGCGAGCGCGATCTTCGGCCAGCAGCTCTTGGTACAGGTCCTCGCCTGGCAGCTCCTCGCTGCGAGCGATCTTGCCCAGCACGCCGTTGACGAACGAAGCGGACTGGTCGGTGCCATAGGCCTTGGCAAGCTCGACGGCCTCGTTGATTACGATGGCGTCCGAGACCTCCTCGTCGGTGAGGAAGCGCATCTCATAGACGGCGATACGCAGCAAGTTGCGGTCGGCTCCGGGCATGCGCATAAGATCCCAGTTCTTGGCGACGGCGCGCAGAGCGCAGTCGATACGATCGATATGCTCGTAGGCACCGCGGCAAAGCTCCAGCGCATAGGGGTCGAGGGGACCCTTCGAGATCAGGAAATCGCCCTCGAGGACGCGCTCGAGCGGGCTGTCCGTGGCCTCGGCCTGGAACAGCAGCTGCAGCGCCTGACTGCGGGCAAGCGTGCGCCCGCGATAAACCTTAAGGCTCAAAGGTTACTCCTTGGGGAAAACGAGGCCGTCAATGCAAACGTCAACGCGCTCGACCTCGACGCCCACCTGAGCATCGATGGCAGCGACCACGGCGGCGCGAACGGCCTCGGCGAGCTTCTTGAACGGATAGCCAAAGAACACCACGACACGCACGGTGAGTGCGAGCTTGTCGCCGACGACCTCGGCCTCGACCGCCGGCTCGGAAGCCGGAGCCTTGGACGAGAGCATCATGGAGACAAGGTTGGTGGCAAGGTCCTTGACGCCAACGGAGGCGATGCCCTCGACATCCGACACGGCGCGCGAGACGATGGCGGTCAGAACATCGGGCGAAATGCCGATGCCGTCAATCTTGATTTCCTGGGGCATGAGTCCTCCTAGAAGAGTTGGTTGCTAGACGCGGGAGACGAACTTGCCGTCGCGGGTGTCAACCTTGATGACCTCGCCCTCGTTGAGGTACATGGGGACCTGGATGACAGCGCCGGTGTCGATCGTGGCCGGCTTGGTGGAACCCTGGACGGTGTCGCCCTTAAAGCCCGGGTCGGTCTGGACGATGGTGGTCTCGATGAACATCGGCGGGGTCACGCCCATGAGCTCGTCGTCGGCGAAGAGCAGCTGGCAGATGTCGTTCTCACGCAGCCACTTGGAGTTCTCGCCCACCATGTCCTCGGGAACGGGAACCTGCTCATAGGTCTCGTTGTCCATGAAGATGTAGTCAGCGCCATCGTTGTAGAGGTACTGGAACTCACGGGTGGTGAGCATGACGCTCTCGAACTTGGTGCCGGCGTTGCAGGTGTTCTCAACGACACGACCGCTCTTGATATCGCGAGTCTTGTAGCGCACAAAAGCACCACCCTTGCCCGGCTTGACGTGCTGGAACTCGACGATGGTATAAACCTTGTCCTTAATACGGAGACCGAGGCCGTTCTTGAAGTCGGCGGTAGAAATGGTAGGCATAGCGACCTTTCTTCTTATGGGCAGAACGCACAGGCGTCCAAATTACATACGACCGAAATTATACACTTGCAGACGGCGCCTGCAGCGAGCGCATAAAAAGAGAACGCGGGGCGTCCGAATCGATCCGGACGTCCCGCCCCAAACTATCTACCAAAGTAGACTAGCAGTCGATAACGTGCAGGTCGTGCGGGGTCTTGGTGAAGGGCTCGTAGCCGTTCTCGGTGACC
>CABUHP010000284.1 GCA_902491415.1 uncultured Collinsella sp. | reverse complement strand
GCCCATGGCAGGCAGGATGTTGGCGGCAACGCCGCAACCGTCGATCACAAAGGTCGGGATGAAGTCGAGCAGGCCCTGGATGGCATCGGAGCCCAGGTAGAATGCGCCGCCGCACAGCAGGAAGTACTCAAGGCAGCCAAAGAGGCCCATGCTCCAATGTGCCGCGTAGATACCCTTGAGGTTGCCCTTGGCAGCGCACTTGTCAGCAATGTCAACAATGATCGAGAATCCAGCATCCGTAATGTTGCCGATCGTCAGCGAAAGGACGGCGATAGGCATGGCGAGCGCGATGGCCGTCTCGGTACCCTGACCGAGCTGAATGGCAAACGCGCAGGCGAGCACGCCGCCGACGGTTTCGTTAGGCGGTACGTAGGCGCCGATGGAGATCGAGCCCATGAACAGCAACTCCAGGCTGGCGCCAACGGCAAGGCCGGTCTGCAGGTCCCCCAGCACCAGGCCCACGAGCGGGCACAGGACGATGGGACGGAACGCGTAGAGGGTGCCGAGCTGGTAGTCGAGACATCCAAACGCTCCGACTAAGCCGACGAGGATTGCTTGGACAAGCATAATTCCTCCCAATAAGGAATCTCGAACCGTCGTCACTCCCGTCGCGCGCGTTGTTGATATCAATTCCGGGAGTTCGATTCCACGGCTCGAAGCGTACCTGGTGTGCTGCTAACACCCATGCCAGGCACAAATGATTTGATACCAATTATAGATATGCAGGTTCTTACTATTTAATACCACTCGCTCAGCGGGGTGTTTTTTACCGTAAACGGCAGACGTATCTCATCAGGCGCGCTCTTTGTTTCGATGGCGGACAAGCGCCACCAGAAAGCCATCGCCAAAGGCATCGGATGCCAAGTTGGCCACAATCACCAAAACGATAATCGCCGCGCCCAAAAACTCGTTCCAGCGAAAAACCTCGCCAAAGAAGAGTGCCGACCAGCAGGGAGCGAGCACGACCTCGCTCATGCAAACCAAGTTGGCCGCAAACGCGTTGGTTCGCGCGATCCCCTTGGCATACAGCACGCTCGCAAGGCCACTGCAAAAAAGGCCATGCACCAGCATGAGCCCCCACTCAAATGGTCTCACGGAGTCTAGGGCGCCAGCAAAATAGACGATCGGCAGCATCGAGATACCGCAGGAGATGAGCGAGGACACCATGGGCGACGCATCGGGGCGAGAGTTCAAAAAGAAACACAGCCCAAAGGTGGCTCCCGAAATGACGGCAAGCAGGTTGCCGAGCATGCCCTCGGCGCTCAAATCGCCTAAAAAGAAAAGTCCCATACCCGTAAAAGCAACCAACACGGAGGCAATCTTCGCAGGCGAGGGCAACGTGCGAGTTGCGAGCGACTGATACACGATAACGAAAATCATCGAGGTGTACTGCAGGACGATCGCGTTGCCGACCGTCGTGAGCTGGTTGGCAAAGTTAAACGTGGTGCCCGTCACGAAGTTGCAGACGGCCACAAGGACAATAAGACGGCTGACGCGGAAGACGGGCCTACCGACGAGCAGGATAAAGAGCGCCATAAATATTGCCGTAACGGCACCGATCAAAAGAGCTGACTGCGAATTGGCGCGAACGAGGATGCCGATAAAACTCCATAAGAGCGCCGTGCCAAATAGATACATCGCCCCGCTCACGCCATTATCGGGTGGATTGTCAGATCGAATCACGAAGCACCTCCAGCTAGCTTTCGGTAATCAGAACCACCCTTAAAAAGGGTGGTTTGCTCTTAGGGTATAACCCACGGGCC
>CABUHP010000283.1 GCA_902491415.1 uncultured Collinsella sp. | reverse complement strand
ATATTCTGCTGCTGCACATTGAAGCTGCGTGCGTAGTTGAGCTTGTCGGCGGTAAGGTCGTCCCAGCTGGGCAGCAGGTCGTAGTCGTAGACCTCGTCGAGCGAACCCGTGCGGTAAACGGTGCCGTTGATATAGGTGATCTGATCGACGGGCAGCCCCGCGTCGAGCGCGTCGGCGATCTCGACAATCGCGTGCTCGCCCATGCCGTAGATGAGGATGTCGGCGCCCGAGTCGAGCAGCACCGAGCGCTTGAGCTTATCCTGCCAGTAGTCGTAGTGGGCCAGGCGGCGCAGGCTTGCCTCGATGCCACCGATAATGATGGGGGCGTCCTTGAACGTCTGACGGATGAGATTGCCGTAGACCGTGACGGCACGGTTGGGGCGGTGACCTTCCTCGCCGCCGGGGGTATAGGCGTCGGTGTGGCGGCGGTGCTTGGTCACCGAATAGTGGTTGACCATGGAGTCCATGTTGCCGGCACTGACCAAAAAGCCCAGGCGCGGCTCACCGAGCACGCTGATGCTGGCGGGATCGGTCCAGTCGGGTTGGCAGATGATGCCCACTTTGTAGCCGTGCGCGTCGAGTACGCGGCTGATGATGGCCATACCAAAGCTGGGGTGGTCCACGTAGGCGTCGCCGCAGATGTAGACGAAGTCACACTGGTCCCAACCGCGCGCGTCCATATCGGCGCGGCTGACGGGGAGGAACTTATCGCGGCCCGGGCGCCAGGGACGGGCGGGCGCTGCCGGGGTATGAGCGGCGTGGCCGCCCTGGGCCTTGCTGCCGCGCTTTTGCTGCTGGCCCTGTTTGCCCTGCTGACTGCGCTGGTTGTTCTGAGCGTGCTGAGGCTTTTTTGCCACGATCCCTCCCGGTGTTTGTATGCTGCACGTAATTGTAACCAGTCTTTTTGGGACGGGGCTAAAAAGACTGGTGGAGTACATGAGCTGGCGGATCGGCGCGTCGATGCGGGTGTTGTTTGTTTCCAGACTGTGTATCTGCGCGTTGGAGAACCCGTCTCGCGCGCACGCCATGTTGTCAATGGGTTACAGTATGAACGGCGGCTATGTTTCCGCCAACGCACGAGAGGGTCGTCAACAAGGAGGATGCACGACGATGCAGCGTGCCAAACAGATATCGGAGTCCATCGAACTGGGCATTATCCTGGCGCTCGCCGGCGGCTTTATGGATGTGTATTCGTACATTGGGCGCGACCATGTTTTCGCTAACGCGCAGACGGGTAACATCTTGCTGGTGGGCGTGAGCATCTCGGAGGGCAATTGGGCACTTGCGGGGCGCTACTTCTTCCCTGTGGTGTCGTTTGCCGTGGGCATTATGCTTGCCGACCTGGTACACGAACGGTTTGGCAGCGTGATTCACTGGCGCCAGGTGACGGTGTTCTTTGAAGCCGTCATCTTGCTTGGCGTGAGCTTTATCCCCGGTGGCGGTTACAACCTGCTCGCCAACTGCCTCACTTCGTTTGCCTGCGGCATGCAGGTCGAGAGCTTCCGCAAGATCCACGGTCACGGCATCGCTACGACCATGTGCATCGGCAACTTGCGCAACGCGCTGCAAAACGTGGACGATTACATCATCACCCACAGGCGCGGCTTTTTGGAAAACGGCCTGCTGTACTTTGGCGTGATCTTTACCTTTGTGTTTGGCGCCGTGTTGGGCAACTGGTGTATTGAGCGCATGGGCCTGCACGCCATCGTCGTGGCGAGCTTGCTGCTGTTTGTCGCGTTTGCCATCATGTTCATCGACCGCGAGCGCGA
>CABUHP010000282.1 GCA_902491415.1 uncultured Collinsella sp. | reverse complement strand
GCCAAGACGCTCCCCTCAAACGACGAACCCATTAACGCAACCATACAAGAAGAGAGCGCGGACAAAGAAGCAGGTGCGGGTGACCCGCCGTCGCCGACAAACAGCGTCCCAGCTTCTTTCGAAGCGCCGAATGAGCCCGCTGCCGATCCAAACGATCCCGAGTTCGCGGACAGTCTGGGGCTTGCTGATCCTCAAGAGATCGATGAAGGTAACTGCTGCGTGCTTGCCGCGCTCGACCACACGGAGGTCATCGACGCTGCGAACATCGAAGTTGCCGCCGCCAATCAGCCCGTCCGCAAGTCGGCTATCATCGCATTTCCTGAATCCATCGAAGTCGTCTTTTTGCCATCGGGCGAGGTCGTGGCCCCAACACTGCTCACCTTGTTGGGAGCCAAGAATACTCGAAACGAAATTAAAAAGGTCACGGTTGTCGACCCTGCAACCACCGCCAAGCTGCGTCTATACGCCGTTGCTCCAGACGGAGGCAAGACCTTGGAATTCGATGGTGACACACTCCTAGCCTGGCGACGTCTGGACATTATGCAAGACGTCTCGTATCAGATCGAACTCGAAGGGTTTGATCGTGCCCGCGATGCCAATATCATCGCCGCGGCTATTGAATCCCCGCAGCGGCTTATGACACTGCGCTTTGAATACTATCCCTATGTCCCGACAACCACCTGAGGCTTAAATGCTGCACATCATTCCTAACACCACTTATATAACGTATTAGATGAGTCGCGATGTGCCTCGCATTTCGTTCTGCTACGATTGCCACGTTGGCATCAATACAGGAGGGCTCATGCCGGGCTTGGGAACAATCATCAACGTTGTGCTTTTAGTTGCGGGCGGTCTTTTGGGATTAGCGGGCGGCCGCTTCATCACACCGCGCATCCAAGACACGCTCATGAAAGCATCGGGGCTGTGCGTCCTGTTTATCGGCCTTGGCGGCACCATGCAAAAGATGCTCCTTATCGATGGGAAGGCGCTGGCGACCACCGGTACCACCATGCTCATCGTCTCATTTGCGCTCGGTTCGCTCATCGGCGAGGCCGTCAACTTGGAAGCCGCCATCGAGAACCTTGGCGAATGGCTCAAGCGCAAGACCGGCAGTGAGGGCGATAACGAGTTCACCAACGCTTTTGTCTCGACTTCACTCACCGTGTGTATCGGCGCCATGGCAATTGTGGGATCGATCCAGGACGGCCTGCTCGGCGACTGGTCAACGCTTGCCCTCAAGGGCGCACTGGACTGCATCATCGTCTGCACCATGACGGCGTCGCTCGGACGCGGCTGCATCTTCTCGGCCCTGCCCGTAGCCGTGTTCCAGGGGACGATCACGTTGTTTGCCGGCGCGCTCTCCCCCATCATGACCACAGCAGCCCTCAACAGCCTTTCGCTCGTAGGCTCCATGCTCATCTTCTGCGTCGGCGTCAACCTCATCCGTCCTCAGACCTTCCGCACGGCCAATATGCTCCCCTCCGTCGTCATCGCCGTCATCTACGCCCTCCTGTTCTAAATCTATCAACGCAGCGGTATCTCGAACACCTGTTTGATGCTGTGCTATGATATGAGGTCACCGTAGCTGCGTTCGAGAGGAGGAGCGGTGGCCGACCAGGACATCAAGATGCTCATCGAGCGCATTATGGCCGAGGCCCGGACCCATCAGTCTGCCCGCTTCTCACATGAAGTCTACGCAGACGAGCCGATTCTCAAAACCGGCCGACAGATGCAGAATTTCCTCCCCGACCAGTACCGTAAAATGCGCGAGATATCGCGCTGGCAGGATGACCCCAAGGGCGGTGCGGGCCGCTGGCTTTCGGAAGCCGAGCT
>CABUHP010000281.1 GCA_902491415.1 uncultured Collinsella sp. | reverse complement strand
ATTCACGAGGACCGGGAAAAGGCCGCCGAGCCCGCCAAGGCGCTGGGCTTTGTCGCCGTTGCCGCCGGTTCTGGCGAGGCCGACATCCTTAAGTCCCTCGGCGTCGACGTGATCGTGTCGGGTGGTCAGACCATGAACCCCTCGACTGCAGACCTGCTGGGCGCCGTTGACCAGGTCAACGCGACCTCGGTCATCATCCTGCCCAATAACGGCAACATCCGCATGGCTGCCGAGGCCGCAGCCTCTGCCTGCACCGATAAAAAGGTTGCAGTCGTTCCCACCAAGACCGTCCCGCAGGCCTTCTCTGCGCTGTTCGCGGTCCTGCCCGATTCCGAGCTCGAGGATGCCGTCGCCGCCATGGTCGACGCCATCAGCGAGGTCCGCGATGGCGAGGTCACCCGCGCCGTGCGCGACTCCAGTGCCTCCGACGGCTCGCCGATTCACTCCGGTGACGTCATGGGCATCATTGCCGGCTCCATCGATGTGGTCGGCTCTGACGTGAAGCAGGTCACGCTCGATTGCATCAACCGTATGCAGGAGGAAGAGGAGGGCGACGCGCTGACGATTCTGGCCGGCGAGGAACTGTCCGATGAGGCCTTCCAGGAGATCGTCGACGCCATTGAGGAGGCTCAGCCCGATCTGGAGGTCGACGCCCATCGTGGCGAGCAGCCGCTCTATCCCGTGATCTTCTCGATCGAGTAGGCAACTGCCCATGTCCGAGCTGTGCTCCGTGCCGCGCGTCTCGGAGCGCTTTGCCCAGAGCAATGCGCTCGACGAGGATATCGCGCGACTCAAATATGTTTCGGGTAAACGTGAGGAGGCCCTTCGCCGTCTGGGAATTCGGACGGTGGGGGACCTCCTTCTCCATATCCCTCATCGATACCTCGACTTTACCCGCTCGTGGTCCATCGAGATGGCGCCCATCGGTACCGTTTGCACGATTGTCGCCACGGTCGACCGTATCGTCCAAAAGCAGCCGCGTCCGCGCATGCAGGTTACCGAAGTCTCACTCGTTGACGAGACGGGTGTGCTTCAGATCGCCTTTTTCCGCCAGCCCTGGATTGCCCAGCAGCTTAAGCAGGGCGACCGCCTGGCCGTGATGGGCAAGGTCGAGTTTGCCTACGGCTTTAAGCAGATGGCCTCGCCGCATTTTGAAAAGCTTGAGGACGGTCGTGCCGCGGGTACCATTTTGCCGGTCCACTACGTAAGTGACGGCGTGAGCCAGGCATGGATGCGCCGCATCGTAAGCGGCGCGCTCGAGGTCGTCGGCAATCCGTTCGATCCGATTCCCGCGCCGCTGCGCGCAAAGCGGAAGCTCATGAGCAATGCCCGCGCGTTGCGTTCGATCCACTTTCCATCGAGTATGGCAGAGCGCGATATCGCGCGCGCACGGCTTGCCTACGAGGAGTGCCTCTACCTGCAGCTGGCGCTGCGCCTGCGCAACGTCGGCGGCCTGGTCGATGTGGTTCCCTATGCCCCCACCGCGGGCGAGCACCTGGCCGCGCTTAAGCAAGCCCTGCCGTTTTCGCTGAGCGACGAGCAGGAGACCGCGTTCCAAGATATCCTGCGCGATATGTGCGATGGTGGGCGCGTGATGAACCGCCTGCTGCTGGGCGATGTCGGTACCGGTAAGACCGCCGTTGCCGCCTGCGCTCTGGCTGTGGCTGCCGATAGCGGTACGCAGGCCTGCGTTATGGCGCCCACGGGCGTGTTGGCGCGCCAATATGCCGATAAGACCGGCCCTCTGCTCTCGCAGGCGGGCATGTCCTGGGCGCTTCTGACGGGTGCCACGCCGGCCTCAGAGCGCGAGCGCATCCATGCACAGCTGGAATCAGGC
>CABUHP010000280.1 GCA_902491415.1 uncultured Collinsella sp. | reverse complement strand
TGTTGATAAGAGTTTGTCATTCCCCATTAGGCGAACGGCAAGACAAAGCCGCCGAGACTTATATCCCCGACGGCATTACCCGGCGCTACCGACAAACCAGATGGATCCTGCTGGCATCAAAATGCATACGCAGGGTCTCGCCTTCTTGCGGTAACCCATCCGCTGGTACGCTCAATTTGTTGACCTTCCACTGCAGACGCGTTGGCGCATCGGCCCGCGGCGCATCCAACAGCACCAGGCGCTCAAAACGCGAATCGCTCACGCGCGCCACGTGCAGGTCGTAGCTGTTGCGACCCCGCTCGGCACGGTTGTCCACATGGAAGTAGCTCGCGCGAATGCCCAGGTACGCCACATTATCGGGAACCTCGCGACCCACGTTAAAGGTCATGCCCCAATCGAGCGCCTCAACTTCTTCGTCGCCGATCTTGCGCGCCCGGCTTGTGTTCTTGCAGCCCGTCAGGCGCAGCGCCGCCAGCGTCTGCGGACGGCGGACCACGTCCTCGACGGAGCCGATCTCCTCAACATGCCCGTCGTGCATCACGCAGATGCGCTGGCACAGGCGGCACGCTTCGTCGATGTCGTGGCTCACATAGAGCACGGTGCGGTTGCATACATCGAACAGGTCGAGCATGTTCTGTTCGAGGGCGCTCTTAAGATAGGAATCGAGTGCGCTCATGGGCTCGTCGAACATAAAGATGCCCGGGTGAGCCGCCACCATACGGGCAAGCGCCACACGTTGCTGCTGACCGCCCGAGAGGCGCGCGGGATAGCGGTCGGCAAAATCGGCTAGGCCAAAGATGCCCAGGTAGCGCTCGGCAAGTTTTTTACGCGCCGCGGCGTCGCCCGCGTCCTTTACGCCGGCACATACGTTATCGGCCACCGTCATGTTGGGAAACAGCTGATAGTTTTGGAACAGCAGGGCGCATTTGCGCTCCTGGGGCGACAGGTTGATGCCCGCCGCCGAGTCAAAAAAGGTCACGCCGTTGACGACGATCTTGCCCTCGTCGGGCGTCTCCACACCGGCAATGCAGCGCAAGGTGCAGCTCTTGCCGCAACCCGAGGCACCGAGCAGCGCCACACGCTCCTCGCCGGCCTCAAGCTGCATGTCGAGCATAAACCCGGGATAGCGCTTTTTAATATCCAGAACGAGCGACATGGCCTATCGACCTCCCTTCGCGACCGCGTCATCGCGCATAAGCTCGGCCAGCGCCTCGCGATCGATTCGCAGGGCATCGCCGCCCGCCGGGTCGAGCGAATCACCCTGTCCGGCGAGGTCTTTGGCCTGCTTGCGCCCCGCATGGGAAAGGCCCCGCTCGCGATACTTTTGCGAATGGGCGGTGTACATGTTAATGAACAGGATGACCAGGAAGCTGAACGCAATTACGACCACGACCCAGAAGAGCGCGACCGACGTATTGCCGCCCATCCACTCAAAATAGATGGCGATGGGGATGGTCTGCGTAATGCCGGCGTAGTTGCCCGCAAAGAACAGCGTGCAGCCAAACTCTCCCATCGCGCGGGCAAAGGCGAGGACCGTACCAGCAGCAATAGAAGGCCACCCAAGCGGCATCATAAGCTTGGCAAAGATGCGACGCTCGGACCATCCCAGGGTTCGCGCGGCGTCAAGCATCTGCGTGTCGAGGCTCTCAAAGGCGCCGAGCGCCGTACGGTAGACCAGGGGGAACGATACCACCACGGCAGAGATCACCGCCGCCGGCCACGTAAAGACAATCGAGACGCCGTGCGCAATCAGCCACTGGCCCACCCCGGTCGAGCGACCAAACAGCATAAGCAGCAAAAAGCCGCAGACCGTGGGCGGCAACACCATGGGGATGGTAAAGACCGAG
>CABUHP010000279.1 GCA_902491415.1 uncultured Collinsella sp. | reverse complement strand
GCATCAAAACCCGCTTACATTCCGTAACACTCGGCTGCTTTGGCCTTAAGCGCATTGACTGACTCTTCGTAGCCCTCCGCCTTGACCTCCATTTGCTTGGAGACAGCATCGAGATACGGGTGAACGTCCCATGACTTCAGACGCTCGGCGATTATTGCCGCAATCGTCTGGAAGAACACGAGATTGGGAATTGCACTGAGCAGCGGAGCCACCTGAGGCACCACAACCTCGTGAGCCCTACCCTTGGGATGGGCCGTGAGCAGCACCGTTTTTGCCGTAACGTTCGATAGCGCATCGGCGATATTCGCAAGACGCTCCGACCCCTGCGGATCGTCGACAATAAACACCAGGTAGCCCGGAACAATCTGCATCTCGGGACCGTGGACGAACTCCTCGCCTTCGTGATGCATGGCAGGAATCTTGATGGTCTCGCTCAGTTTGAGCGCCGCCTCCTCGGCAACACCGTAGTTGGGGCCGTTGCCGACGACCATAGCGGGCGTGTGCTCAGAAAGCTCGAGCATGTGGTCTTGGACATATGCCTCGGCGGTCTTGCACATCACGGCATTAGCCAAGATAGCCTCGCGCAGGCCATCAAGACGCTGAGCAACGCCCTTGGCGTCAATCGTTCCGCGCGCCTGACCGCCGTAAATACCAAAGAGCACCAGGTACTCAACGAGAACCTCGACGCCCAGAGTCACAAAGTCCACCGACTCGACACCCACACCGTAGTCAAGAACGATGTCGGCGTGTTCCTTGATGGGTGCCTCGACGTTTGCCGTGAGCGCAACTGCAGCCATATCGTGTGCGCGCATGTAATCAAGAGCCGCGATCGTATTGGTCGAATAGCCACTCTGCGAAACGGCAATGTTGAGCGCATGCTGTGGATAGGTGTGTTCAAAATCGACGAAGGCCTCGGGCGTCACAACGGACACCTGCATCTGCAGCGTATCTTGCAGGAAATCGCGGGTGCAATCCGCAGCATGGCGCGACGAACCCGAAGCAACGATGCGCAGTGCGTCAAAAGAACCGGACTGGAAAATATCAACGAGCTGCGCTACCAGCTCAGACGAACGCTCGAGGTTCTCCCCCATACGCACATGGGCAAGCTGAACGTAATCGAGCATCTTCATCGTCTCACCTCGTTATAAATCATTAGTATTTGATACCAATCACAGTTACAGGTTACGGCTTTTTGATACCTCTTTGTCGATTAATTTATCCCCTTCGGCGAACGGTCGATTTTGAGCCATGTAAGGTTGTATATACAGTCGGTCAAATTGCCCAAACAGACCGGCTGTTACCGCGCGCGATGCAAAGCCCCAGCTAGTACGTATAGGTGTAGCCGCCCGTATCGCCACGATTGAAGGACTTTACATACTCGATAGCCTGACCGCTCGCGTCATAGCTCACGCATTCCAAAAGCAAAACAAGATCGCCCTGTTCCAGTCCAAGGAGGCCGGCATCTCGTGCGCCCAGTGCCTCGATATCGAGCTTTTCCTGTGCCATGACTGGCTTTCGGCCCAGCATCTCATAGGTCTCGTACAAACTGAAGACCGACACGTCAATATCTTCGATGGTTGGGAACAGCAGGCAGGGAATCAGCGCCGTCTCAATCGATACGGGGCTACCGTTTATGCAGTTCAGGCGTCGAACGGAATAGAGCAGGTCGTCCTCGGCGATGCCAAACAGGTCGGCGTAATATGGCCCCGCATAACGCTTGGAACGCGCGAGAATACGGACGGACGGCTCGCCGCCCGAAGCACGGACCGATTCACGGAAACCGACCGTGCGTTCAAAAAAAGCAGGTACTTTCTGCGCCACAAAGGCACCTTTTCCCCGAACACGGCGAATCTGCCCGCGTCGAACCAGCTCATCGACAGCGCTTCGGATGGTCAAGCGTGTCGTACCA
>CABUHP010000278.1 GCA_902491415.1 uncultured Collinsella sp. | reverse complement strand
GGCGCCGACGGTACCGTCGCCACCCAGACCCCAGAACTTGCACTCGATGGTGCTGGGGGCTGCGGTGTTGGGCGCATCCTCGGCCTCGGGCAGGCTCAGGTTGGTCACGTCATCGACAATGCCGATGGTGAACTCGCGCTTGGGCTCGTCCTTCTTGAGCTCCTCGAAGACAGCGAACGCGGACGCGGGAGGCGTGTCCTTGCTGCCCAGGCCGTAGCGGCCGCCGACGACCTTGATGCCCGTCTTGCCGGCCTCGTAGAGAGCGGAGACGACGTCCTGGTAGAGCGGCTCGCCGATGGAACCCGGCTCCTTGGTACGGTCCATGACGGCGATCTTCTTGACGGTCTCGGGGAGAACGTCGACAAAGTGCTTGATGGAGAACGGACGGAACAGACGGACCTTGACCAGGCCGACCTTCTCGCCGTGGGCGTTGAGGTAGTCGATGACTTCCTCGAGCACGTCGCAGAAGGAGCCCATGCACACGACGACGCGATCAGCATCGGGAGCGCCGTAGTAGTTGAACAGGCCGTAATCGGTGCCGAGCTTCTCGTTGATCTTCTTCATGTAGCCCTCGACGACGGCGGGAAGCTCGTCGTAGACCTTGTTGCAAGCCTCGCGGTTCTGGAAGAAGATGTCGCCGTTCTCGTGGCTGCCGCGGGTGTGCGGGTGCTCAGGGTTGAGCGCGTGATCGCGGAAAGCCTGGACGGCGTCCATGTCGCACATCTCGGCCAGATCCTTGTAGTCCCACATGGCGACCTTCTGGATCTCGTGGCTGGTGCGGAAGCCGTCGAAGAAGTTAAGGAACGGAGTCTTGCCCTCGATGGCGGCAAGGTGAGCCACCGGCGAGAGGTCCATGACCTCCTGGACGTTGCCCTCGGCGAGCATGGCGAAGCCGGTCTGACGGCAGGCCATGACGTCGGAGTGATCGCCAAAGATGTTCAGGGCGTGGGAAGCGACGCAACGCGCGGAGACGTGGAAGACGCCCGGGAGCTGCTCGCCCGCGATCTTGTACATGTTCGGGATCATCAGGAGCAGGCCCTGAGAAGCCGTGTAGGTGGTGGTCAGAGCACCGGCGCCCAGCGAACCGTGAACAGTACCAGCTGCACCCGCCTCGGACTCCATCTCGACGACCTTGACCGGGGTGCCGAAGATGTTCTTGCGACCCTGGGCCGCCCACTGGTCGACATGGTCGGCCATCGGGCTGGACGGCGTAATGGGATAGATTCCCGCTACCTCGGTGTACGCATACGAAACATATGCGGCCGCCTCGTTGCCGTCCATAGACTTAAACTTACGCGCCATATACCCCTCTCCTCTCATATAGGTATACAGGCCCCGGCGATCGCCGGGATATTGGCGTGATGGGATTTTCGCTGTTGCTTCCATCATCTGGCAGGCAGGCTGAGCAGCAGGTACATGGCGTGGAGAGAAGGCATGCCGAGGCGAGGAGGGCTGCACGCACTCCACAGGCCCAGCTGCCCGTCTTGCACATGACCGAGCGCCGCAAAGGCCGCATGCCGGATGCTCCCGGGCACGCCCCGGCGATGGGAGGCACCCGCAACGGAAATCCGCATGCGGGTTTATTGTACCCCGCCGCCAAGTGTAATTTCGACAAATATAGGTGGGCGGTAAAGGTTTACCTCGGGTGACCGCCAAGGGCCAAAATGAACGCTTCGTCCCCGGGCGATTGGCCCTGGCGCGCCATGGAGTGTCCCGGAGTGCCGGCATAAAAGGAACGTCCCCATCTGCCGACTAGAGGGCGCCGACGCCGAGGAGGATAGCGTAGGTGGTGGATTCGCCAAGTCTGAGCTCGTCGCCGGGGTTGAGCTGAGCGGAGCGGCCGGGCTCGACCTGGATGCAGACGTTCGTCGCGCCGTTTACCACCATGGTTCCGTTGGTGGACGACAAGTCCTCGACGTGCCAGATATTTTGAGCATCGCAC
>CABUHP010000277.1 GCA_902491415.1 uncultured Collinsella sp. | reverse complement strand
GTAACGGTAGCTGGTGCCGTGGGCGCCGTACTTACGGATGTGCAGCTTGTCGCAAACATCCTTGGGAAGGGCGTAGGTCTTGGCGACCTCGGGCATGTTGAAGTGGAAAGCGGTGTCGTAGACCGTAACGTTGGGCAGATCGGGATACTGCTCCAGGCAGTACTCGATAACGTTGGCCTCGGGGTTGTTGTGCAGCGGCGCCAGCGGGGCGACCTCGCGGATCTTGGCGAGGACGTCCTCGTCGACGAGGGAGGAATCACCAAAGTACCAGCCACCCTGAACGATACGGTGACCAATGCCCTCGATCTTGACGCCGTTGGCCTCGAGGTCCTTCAGAACGACCTCGATGGCGACCTTGTGGTCGGGGAACTCGATGTTCTCGGTCACCTTCTTGGAACCGTTGGCAGCGTGGGTGAAGGTACCGCCGGTAAAGCAGACGCGCTCGCAGGAGCCCTTTGCGGACACCTTGTGGGACTTGGTATCGATGACCTGATACTTAAGGGTCGAAGATCCTGCGTTGACGACCAGAACGTTCATGTGTCTCCCTACTAACAGGCGGTGTGGCGCCGCCAGGTTACATACGCTTCAATAATAAACCCAAACGCCCTCGCGCTCGGGTTTATTGCGTTGATATATAAGTTATCGGTGCTTGAGCTTCCGTTTCATTGCAAGGAAGAAGCGCCCTCAGATGAGGTTCTCGCCCAGGTTTTTGCCGCCGAGGACGTGCATATGGAAGTGCATGACGGTCTGGCCGGCGTTGACGCCCTTGTTGGAGATGACGCGGAAACCGTCCGCCAAGCCCTTGGCCTTAGCGACCTCCTGGATGGCGTGAGCCATTGCACCCATGGTCTCGGCCGGCACGTTATCGGCGATATCGCTGTAGTGCTTTTTGGGGATCACGAGCGTATGGACCGGCGCCTGGGGATTGAGGTCGTCGAAGGCGATGACCTGGTCGTCCTCATAGACAACGGTCGAGGGGATCTCGTGGTTGGCAATTTTGCAGAAGATGCAATCGCACATGGTTGGTTCCTTTCTCACAGACCAAGGTAATTATATTTGGTCGGGATGGTTAGAACGAGAGGTTGTCGTCGGTGTTGGCGGCTTCGCCGTCGGCGAGCACGTCGTTGCCGTCGACGTCCTTAAGAAGCACCGAGACCTTCTGCTCGGCATCGGACAGGCGGGTACGCAGGCTCTTGAGGAGCTCGACGCCGCGGGTATAGCTCTCGAGCGACTCCTCGAGCTCCATATCGCCCGACTCCAAGCTGCGGATGATGAGCTCCAACTCCTGCGAAGCCTGCTTGTACGTAAGCTGCTCGACCGGGGTTTTCTCTGCCATATCTGTTTCCTTTCCTAAAGGTTTATCGCTATGAAACGCGGCCTACTCGACCGTATCGACCGTTGCCGTCACGTTGCCGTCTGCCATGCGCACGCGGATGGCGTCACCGGCCTTAAAGGTCTTGGCGCTCGTGGCCACCCCATCATCGCTGTACGCGATGGAATAACCACGGGCAAGCACCTTGAGCGGCGACAGGGCATCTAGCGAGGCTGCCGCACGGCCCAGGTCGGACGCGGGCTTGTTGAGCATCGTGCGCCCCTGATGCTCCAGACGGGAACTCGCAAGCGCGAGCGCATGGCGCTTGCCATCGAGCCCCGAGGTACTTGCAACCAGACGCTCGGGCAGGCGCTCAAAGTTGGAGCGGAATGTCCCGACCGAGCGTACTATGGCGCCCGACAGGCGATCGGCCGTCAGGGCAAGCTCAGACTCGCGACGCTCGACCATAAACGTTGGGTCGTTGAGGCACGGGCGGCACGCAGCCGCATCGAGCGCATCGCCCAAGCGGGCCGTATAGGTATCCCAGGCGCGGCGACCGCGCTGGTCGAGCATCTCCAGATCAACCTGATTCGACCCAATCATCGATGCCATCGCGGCACCCAGACGCTGATGGCGCGCCTCGAG
>CABUHP010000276.1 GCA_902491415.1 uncultured Collinsella sp. | reverse complement strand
TGCAGATGCTAAAGACGTAGGCGGCACCAAAGAGCGGACCCTGGGCCATGACGTTGATGCAGGGCTTGTCGGCGTTCTGCTCGGCCCACTTGGCAGCGAGCGGACGGGTATACTCGACGGCCTTGCGATAGATGGGGTCGACCAAGTCGAACGCGGCCATGGCGGTCTCGTACTCGGCATAGCCCTCGGTCTGCTGCGTAAGCTCCATGGCGATCATGGTCACGACGGCGGAGTTGGTACGGCCCATGCAAGACTCGTCGACGGCCAGGCTGTCATACTGAATCTTGTAGTCGCAGACCTCGGTGAGGCCGGACTCATCGACATAGATGGCGATGGTGCTGGCGCCGTGGTCCTTGGCGACCTGGGCGGCGACGATGGTCTCCTTGGTGCCGCGCATGGACACGACGACGGCCAGGGTGTTCTCGTTGACATAGGCGGGCGTGGCGTGCACGAACTCATTGCTGGTGTAGCTGGAGCTCACGACCTGCGTGGCCTCGTGCTCCATAAAGTACTGGGCAGGATAGTTGCCGCCGTTGGATCCGCCGGCGCCAATCCACACGACGCGCTTGATGCCGCCCTTGTCTGCCTTGTCGGCCAAAACCTGGGAGACGACGTCCTTAACCTGTTCCTGAGTAGTCATCGTGCATCAGCCTTTCTTCTCGTTTGATGCTCTCGATGGCATACAAGTTACATACATGTTTTGGTTATGTCGACTAGTTGTATGCTATATTTGTCTTAAAAAATTTGCTGATACGGTTTTCGATAACTTGATACCAGCGGTTTTGTTGTTGTATTGAATACATGCTTGATTAGATACGCATACAGGTTAGATACAGGTTGATCGCATGAACGCTTCATCTAAAAAGAGACTGACCCAATACGAGCGCTTGGCGGGCATGCTGCGCGACCGCATCGCCTCCGGCACCTACGCGCGCGGAGACAAGCTGCCGTCCGAGATGGAACTCATGGACGAATCGGGGCTGTCGCGCAGCACCGTACGCCACGCCCTTAAGGTGCTCGTTGACGAGGGCCTGGTGCGCACCGAGCGCGGGCGTGGCGCCTTTGTGGCCGACACGCCGGCACTCCACGAGAACAACCTGGTGTTTTCGAGCTACACGACACAGGTCCAGGGTCAGGGTATGAAGCCCACCACGCGCACGGTGGACTCGGGCTTTGCCAAGGCCGCGGGCAATGCGGCCAAGTTCTTCAATGTCGCCGTGGGCAGCAAGCTCGTCAAACTTGTCCGCCTGCGTTATCTGGACGATGCGCCGCTGTGCCTGGAGACCACCTATCTACCACCGAGCTTTGAGGCACTCATCGATCGCGATATCAACGGTTCGCTCTACGCCACGCTGCGCCAGGAATTCCATCGCGCGCCGGCACAGGGACATAAGACCTTTGAGGTGTGCTATGCCTCGCAAAACGAGGCGTTTTTGCTCAACGTTGGGCGCGGGCAGGCGCTGATCCTGATCACCGACTACGTGTACGACACCGACGGCCGACCGCTCCATGTCTCCAAGCGCATCCAGCGCACCGACCGTGCCAAATACACCGAGCCCATCGGCTAACCTGCCAAAATAAACCTGTCCCTAAATGGTAGGTTTGAGGAGGTCGGGGAACCAGGTTGGTTTGGGTTGGTTGGGGACGCGCTCGGCTAGGACCAACTCCATCCAGCACATGTCGTACCAGCGGCCGAACTTTTGGGCGCAGCGGTCAAAGGCACCCACCAGGCGATACCCCATATGGGCATGGAAGTCCTGGCTGTTGTGCGTCAGGTACTCATCGTCCTTGTCGTGCGGCACGGCGATGAGGGCGCACATGTTGGTGATACCCATCGCGATCAGGCATTGCTTAAGCGCGTCATGCAGCTTGCGGCCCAGCCCGCCGTGGCGCACATCACGCGCCAGGTAGATCGATGTCTCGACCGACCAGTCGTATGCCTCGCGGCTGTTGAGCGGACTCACATA
>CABUHP010000275.1 GCA_902491415.1 uncultured Collinsella sp. | reverse complement strand
AAAACCCCCCGCCGGGCCTTGGTAGGCACGGCGGGGCGGGCAAGCAGCTATGAGCAGCAGGCTTAGAACAGGCCGGTGATGTTGCCGTCGTTGTCGACATCGATGTTCTCGGCCGCGGGCACCTTGGGCAGACCCGGCATAGTTAGAACGCTGCCAGTCAGTGCGACCACAAAGTGGGCACCGGCGGAAACCTTGAGCTCGCGCACGGTGATGCGGAAGCCCTCGGGAGCGCCCAGGGCCTTGGCGTTGTCGCTAAAGCTGTACTGCGTCTTGGCCACGCACACCGGCAGGTTGCCAAAGCCGTTCTCGCGCAGCTCGGCGAGCTGACGCTTGGCAGCCGGCGTAAAGTCGACGCCGTCGGCGCGGTAGACCTTGGTGGCAACGGCCTCGAGGGCGTCGGCCACATCGGCGCCGTCCTCGTAAGCAAACTTGAGCTCGCTCGGCTGCTCGATCAGGCGCATGACCTCATCGGCCAGGTCGAGCGCGCCCTCGCCGCCCTTGGCCCAGACCTCGGACAGCTTCACATTGACACCCAGCTTCTGGCACTCGGACTCAATGAGTGCAAGTTCTGCCTCGGTGTCCGTCGGGAAGCGGTTGATGGCGACCACGCAGGGCAGACCGTAGACATTCTGAATGTTGTCGACGTGACGCAGCAGGTTGGGCATGCCGGCCTTGAGGGCCTCAAGGTTCTCCTCGTTGAGGTCGGCCTTGGCAACACCGCCGTTGTACTTAAGCGCGCGGGCGGTGGCGACAATCACGACGGCGCTGGGGCGAACGCCCGTCATGCGGCACTTGATGTCGAGGAACTTCTCGGCACCCAGGTCGGCGCCGAAACCGGCCTCGGTAATCGCGACGTCGCCAAAGCGCATGGCCATGCGGGTGGCCATGATGGAGTTGCAGCCGTGGGCAATATTGGCGAAGGGACCGCCGTGGACAAACGCAGGCGTGCCCTCGAGCGTCTGAACCAGGTTGGGTTTGAGCGCGTCCTTGAGCAGGGCCGCCATGGCGCCCTGAGCCTTAAGGTCGCGGGCGCGGACGGGCTCGCCGGCAAAACTGTAGCCGACAACAATCTCGCCCAGGCGCTCCTTGAGGTCATTGATACTCGTGGACAGGCACAGGATTGCCATGACCTCGGAGGCGACGGTGATATCAAAGCCGTCCTCACGCGGTACGCCCTGGGCCTTGCCGCCAATGCCGTCGATGACGTGGCGCAGCTGACGGTCGTTCATGTCGACAACGCGCTTCCAGGTGATGCGCTTAACATCGATACCGAGCTGGTTGCCCTGCTGAATATGGTTGTCGAGCATGGCAGCCAGCAGGTTGTTGGCGGCACCGATAGCATGGAAGTCGCCGGTAAAGTGCAGGTTGATGTCCTCCATGGGGATGACCTGGGCCCAACCGCCACCGGCGGCACCGCCCTTCACGCCAAACACGGGACCGAGCGAAGGCTCGCGCAGGGCCACGGCGCTCTTGACGCCGCGACGACGCAGACCGTCGGCCAGGCCGATGGTCGTGGTGGTCTTGCCCTCGCCTGCGGGCGTGGGATTGATAGCGGTCACGAGGACAAGCTTGGCCTGGTGGTCGGTCGGCTCGTTGAGCAGGGAATAGTCGACCTTAGCCTTGTCGAAGCCGTACGGAATCAGATGCTTAACGTCGACGCCGGCGTTCTTGGCCACCTCGGTAATAGGCAGCGGCGTAACAGAACGTGCGATTTCGATGTCAGTAGGCATGGGCGGTCCTTTCGTTACCGGATGAGAAAAAGACCAATCCAGCATAGCACGCGCGCGCAATAGTAAAACGCCCGTAACCGACGAACGGCGATATGTTTACCCGATGCCCAGCGATAGCCTACAGACGCGCTAAAACAAGCCCATTTCTACAGGGTCGGTTCAATACCCAAATGCTCGAATGTGCGAAGCGTTGCCTGGCGACCCTGCGGTGTGCGAATCATCAATCCGCACTGCAGCAGATAGGGCT
>CABUHP010000274.1 GCA_902491415.1 uncultured Collinsella sp. | reverse complement strand
TCAACGATATGGCACCGTGGGGACACATGTATGTCAATCCTGGTCTAACAGAGCCTTTCTTTATCGATTATTTACGCTGGTAGCTGACTCGCAGCTAATCGTCATTCGCTTGTCAACAAAATTGGCATCTCTTTATGTCCTTTGATATAGAGGATATAGTTATTAGCCCCTCCCCCAATAATTTTGAGTGATCTGCGAGGCAGTAGACGTCCTCACTCCTCATGATTACCGCGCATTGCCATCCACCGGAGCAAAACAAAAAGGGCGGGACCTGCTGCGCTTGCAGGCCCCGCACCGGTTGACACCCGACGGGGCACAGCCGGGCGAGACGGATCCGTGCTACCGCCCCGCCTGGCCGCGATGTTCAACTACAGCTCGTTGGCCGCGTGATACGCCGTGCGAATGGCGCTCGCAATGTCGGCGGTGCGCTCACCCGAGCAGTCGCCCACGCAGGTCACGGGCACCGTCACGCCATTCAGATCAAACGCGTTGGCCTTGGAGCCCACGGCCATCACCACGTAATCGCAGGCGATCTTCACCGGCTCCTCGGCGCCGTCCTCGGTGGTGCGAACAGCCTCCACGCCCTCGTCGGTAATGGCGGTCAGGCGGGTCTTCACGTGCTGCTCCACGTTGTGCTCGGCAAAGTCGCTCATGATCAGCGGCAGAATGGTCTCGGACTCGCCCGCGGCAATCTTGTCGAGCATCTCCACGATCGCCACCTCGCAGCCGTGCTGCAGCAGGTACTCGGCAGTCTCGGTGCCCACCAGGCCACCGCCAATGACGGCGACGCGGCCCGTAAGCTCCACCTTGCCGGCCAGCACGTCCCAGCTCGAGACGACCTTGTCCGAATCGGCGCCCGGAACGGGAATGACCACGTCGTGTGCGCCCACAGCCACAATCGCGGCGTCGGCGGCGTTGAGGTCCTCAGCGGTAGCGGCATGGTTGAGCTCAACCTTCACACCCAGACCGGGCAGAATCTTCTCGTAATACTCGACCGAGCGCATGATCTCGTCCTTGCGCGGGGGCGCGGCCGCCAGCACAATCTGGCCGCCCAGATGGTCGCTCGCCTCGTAGACGGTCACGTCGTAGCCGCGCTTGGCCGCCACGCGCGCGGCCTCCAGGCCGGCGATGCCGCCGCCCACCACGGCAATCTTCTTGTCGCCCTCGCCCGGCTTAATGGCGATGGTCGCCTCGTCGCCGTTCTCGGCGTTGAGCACGCACGAAATGTACTTGCGGTTTTGAATCGCGTCGACGCAACCCTTGTTGCAGTTGAGGCACTCGCGGATGGGCTCACCCGTGGCGGCCTTCAGCGCAATGTCGGGGTCGCACATGAGCGAGCGGCCGTAGGCGATGATGTCGGCCGCGCCGTCTTCCAGAATCTTCTCGCCGGCCTCGACCGAGACAACACGGCCCACGGTTGCCACCGGCACGGAGACCAGGGCCTTGACGCGCTCGGCCACGGGCAGCGTCCAGTTGTAGGGCATGGCGCCCATGGGCGGAATGGTGTCGCCCATGTTGCCGGTGTGGTTGGCCTGTGCGACCTGGATCATGTCGATGCCCGCGCCCTCAAGCAGCTTGGCAAACTCGCAGGCCTCGTCGGGCTGCAGGCCGCCCTTGCCGCGCGGCGTGCCGTCGGGGTTCTCCATAATCACGGGGAGTTTGTACTCCACCATCAGCTGCGGCGCGGCTTCCTTAATGGCAGCGACGACCTCCAGCGCGTAGCGAACGCGGTTCTCGAACGAGCCACCGTACTCGTCGGTGCGCTGGTTGAGGATGGCCGAGCACAGCGAACCCACCAAGCGGTCGCCGTGGACCTCGATGGCGTCGATGCCGGCCTGCTGCGCGCGAGCGGCCGAGGCAGCGATGGCCTCCTTGATCTGGGTGAGCTGCTCTACGCTCGCCTCGTTCACAAAGTGCTGCATGTCGTGATGCAGCTTGGCGTAGGCCTGGTTGCGGATCTCGTTGGACTCGGCCATCTTGGCGGCAAAGGTCTCCTCGTCGCCGGCGGCCTTGGCCTCCTGCGCGGCCTTGGCGGCGGCCATGGAACCCATGACCATGCGGCCGACACCGGGCACGTCG
>CABUHP010000273.1 GCA_902491415.1 uncultured Collinsella sp. | reverse complement strand
GTCTGCGCACTCGCGCGAAATAGGCACTGCGATACGGGGTGCATATGCGAGTTCCCCCACGAAATTGGCTATTTTTTGGGCTATCCCTACGAAGATGTCCATCAGTTTATCGTCCAGCACGGCGAAAACTATAAGGTCTTTGGCGCATGGAAGGTATACACAAACGTTGAGCAGGCGCTCACGACCTTCGATTCCTATCGCGCATGCACGCAATACCTTATCAACAGGGCTGCACCCTGGGACAACTTGTCCAGGCAACCCGATAGAGCATACAAGACGCGGCCGCACGCCGCACAACCGAAAGGAAAACATATGAGCAAGATCGCCGTCGTCTACTGGAGCGGTACAGGCAACACCGAGGCCATGGCAAACCTCGTTGCCGAAGGTGCAACCAATGCCGGCGCCGAGGCAGAGGTCATCTCCTGCGCCGACTTCTCCGCAGACAAGGCCGCTGGCTATGACGCTATCGCCTTCGGCTGCCCCGCCATGGGTTCCGAGGAGCTTGAATATGATGAGTTCCAGCCCATGTGGGATGAGGTCAAGGAGACCCTCGGCGACAAGAAGGTCGTCCTCTTTGGCTCTTATTCGTGGGCCGAGGGCGAATGGATGGACAACTGGAAGGCGGACGCCGACGAGGAGGGCGTCAACGTCGTCGATTCCGTCATCTGCTACGACGCCCCCGATGATGAGAGCGAAGCGGCCTGCCGCGCCCTTGGAGCCGAGCTCGCCTAGCGGCAATGAGCTCCGCCCGCAACGCGCATTGCAACAAAACACATTCGCGTCCCAACAAAAACGGGAGCCGGATCACATCCGGCTCCCGTTTTCTGCTATGTCAGTCATATAAAGCGGCTACGAGATATTGCCCAAGAACGCCTTGGTGCGCTCGCTCTTGGGGTGGTCGAAGACCTCGCTCGGCGTACCCTCTTCCACAATGACGCCGCCGTCCATAAAGACGACGCGGTCGGCGACATCGCGGGCAAAGCCCATCTCGTGCGTCACGACGATCATGGTCATACCGTCGTGCGCCAGGTCGCGCATGACGCCCAGAACGTCGCGCACGAGCTCAGGGTCGAGCGCCGAGGTGGCCTCGTCAAAGAGCATCACGTGCGGGTTCATCGACAGGGCGCGGGCGATGGCCACGCGCTGCTGCCGGCCGCCCGAGAGCTGGCTCGGCATAAAGTCGATGCGCTCGGCCAGGCCGACCTTGGTCAGCTCCTCGACGGCGATCTTCTCGGCCTGTTCCTTGCTGCGCTTGAGCACCTTTTGCTGCGCAAGCATGACGTTCTTTTTGACCGACAGGTGCGGGAACAGGTTGAACTGCTGAAACACCATGCCCAGGTGCGTGCGCACTTTGTTGAGGTCGACGCCCTTGGCACACACATCCACGCCCTCGACGACAATCGAGCCGCTCGTGGGATGCTCCAGGCGATTGATGCAGCGAAGCATCGTCGACTTGCCCGAGCCTGAGGGGCCCAAGACCACAACGACCTCACCCTTGTGCACATCCAGATCGATATCGCGCAGGACCACGTTGTCCCCAAAGGCCTTCTGGAGGTTCTTGATGCTGACGACGACCTCGTTCGAGTTATTGGTTTCGCTCATGATAGGACCTCCTTACAGACCGGCGATGTGATCGGCGGGCGTCGCGACAACCTGTCCGGCGCTCTTGGCGGGACGCTTCTTCTTGGTCTCGGCCGTGCCCAAAAGCCTCGCCTCAAGACCGCTCACCAAGCGAGCGAGCGGCAGGGTGATGACCAGATAGAACAGGGCGGCAACCACGTACGGTGTAATGGAGCCCGTCGTGGCCACGATGGTACGGGCGTTCATGACGATCTCGACCACGCCCACGGCGGCAAGCAGCGACGTATCCTTGTAAAGCAGGATAAATTCACTGGTCAGCGTAGGCAGAACATTGCGGAACGTCTGCGGAATCATAACGTAGAGCAGCGTCTGGAAGGCGTTCATGCCCAGCGAGCGAGCAGCCTCGTTTTGACCCTTGGGGATCGACTGAATACCGGCGCGGAAGATCTCGCACAGGTACGCAGACGAGTTCATGGCCATGACGATAACGCCCAAAACATAGTCG
>CABUHP010000272.1 GCA_902491415.1 uncultured Collinsella sp. | reverse complement strand
GGCCAAGCATACCAAACAGATGGCCCGAGATACCTGCGCGGCCGCGCAGGTTACGGCCGACGGTAGCGATGAGCGCCAGGCCCTCGACAACCTCGATCTCGAGCGGCTCGACCTCCTGCTGGATGTCGCCCACAAGTGAGTACAGCGAATCGTGCACATCCTGCTCCTGCACCACGGCGCCAAAGCGGTCGACACCAGTGGGCATGTGCTCGACGGAAACGTCATAGCGTTCGAACACCGAAAGCGCACGGCGCATAAAGCCAACACGGGGCTTGGTGCGGTCGCGGGCGACGTTGATGGCGACAAAGCCGCGCTTGCCGGTCACGCCGGTAATGATGGGCTCCGCCTCGCCCTCATCAGCCGTCTCGCTAATGATGGTGCCGGGGTCCTGCGGCGCATTGGTGTTCTTGATGACCAGCGGAATACCAGCCTCACGCACAGGGAACACGGCCTCCTCGTGCAGGACGCTTGCGCCCATGTACGAAAGCTCGCGCAGCTCCTCGTAGGTAACGCGCGCAATGGGCTGAGCCTCGGGCACAATGCGAGGATCGGCAGAATAGAAGCCCGAAACGTCGGTCCAGTTCTCGTACAGGTCGGCGCCTAGGCACTTGGCCAGGATCGAGCCGGAAATGTCGCCGCCGCCACGGTCGAGCAGCTTGATCTGGCCCTCGCGCGTCGCGCCGTAGAAGCCAGGCATAACGAAGCCGCCCTGCTGACCGTACTCTTGCACCAGCTCGGAGGTGCGGTTCATGCTGAGCGTACCGTCGTGATGGAACGCCACAACCGTCGCGGCGTCCAGGAACGGTAGGCCCAGGTACTCAGCCATCAGGCGAGCGGTGAAGTACTCGCCGCGGCTCACAAGCTCCTCGGTGGAGTAACCGCCCGAGCGGGCGCGCTCGGCAAAAGCCGCGAACTCCTCACGGATGGGATAGGTGAGCTCCAGCTCGTCAGCGATATCAAAATAGCGCTGGCCGATGTCCTCGAGCAGCTCCTCGCACGACACGTGGTACTTAACGTGCGCGTTAACCAGATAGAGCAGGTCGGTCACCTTGGTGTCACCCTTAAAACGGCGACCGCAGGCGGAAACCACCACAAAACGGCGAGCCGGATCGGCATCGACGATGGCCTTGATCTTCTTGAAGTGTTCGGCGTCGGCGACCGACGAGCCGCCAAACTTGGCAATCTTAATCATGGGCTGGAGGTTACCTTTCTAAAAAGCCTCTGCGAACCTATTTTGCACGCTCTGATACCATGGTTTCACCGATTGGGACCAAGGCATCCGAGGAGCAGTGTTATATGGGAACTTATCATAGTACACGAGGACGCACTTTATCGTGCTCAAGTAAGGTGGCAATCCGTACCGGCATCGCTCCCGACGGGGGTTTGTTTGTCTCGGACGAGCTCGGCACCCAGCAGGTCGATATCAGCTCGCTTGCAGATAAATCGTACTTTGAAATCGCTCAAGATGTGTTGGGAATGTTACTGAATGATTACACGGCCGAAGATATTTCGGCGTGTGTCGACGAGGCATACCGCGGCACGTTCGCGAGTGAGGAGGTTACGCCGCTCGTCAAACTCGACGCTGCGCCGGGCGCTGACGCCCCTCAGACCTATGTGATGGAGCTCTTTGGCGGCCCCACGAGTGCCTTTAAGGACGTCGCCCTGCAGATGCTCCCCCGCCTGATGGCCCGCACTTCCGCCAAGGACGGCGGCGCCGAGCGCATCATGATCGTCACCGCCACGTCGGGCGACACCGGCAAGGCCGCACTCGCCGGTTTTGCCAACGCTCCGGGCACGGGTATTACCGTCTTTTATCCCGAAGGCAAAGTCAGCCGCGTCCAGAACCTGCAGATGTCCACGCAAGAGGGCGACAACGTCGCCGTCTGCGGCATCCGCGGCAACTTCGATGATGCCCAGAGCGCCGTCAAGCGCATCTTTGCCGATAAGGAGCTTGCCGAGCGTCTTGAGTCCGCCGGCACGGTGCTTTCAAGCGCCAACTCGATCAACGTCGGTCGCCTGGTGCCGCAGGTCGTCTACTACTTTGCCGCCTATGCGCAGCTGCTGCGCGCCGGCGCCATCGAGGCCGGCGACGCCGTGGAGTTCTGCGTACCGACCGGCAAC
>CABUHP010000271.1 GCA_902491415.1 uncultured Collinsella sp. | reverse complement strand
CTGGTCCACCGCCGGCATGTACTCCTCGGACAAGAAGTAGTCGGCCGGCAGGTTAATGCCCACGCTCGCCGCCTCCACGCCGGCATCGTCGTCGCCGCGCGCCTCGGCCACGGCCTGCCCCAGCATCTGCGTAAACAGGTCAAAGCCCACACTCGACAGGTTGCCGTGCTGCTCGGCGCCCATGAGCGAGCCGGCACCACGGATCTCCAGGTCACGCATGGCGATGCGCATGCCGCTGCCCAGGTCCTGAAACTCGGAAAGTGCGGTCAGGCGTGCCGTAGCCTCCTCGGTAAGCGGCAGCTCGCCCGGGAACATAAAGTACGCATAGGCCTGCGTGGCAGAGCGGCCCACACGGCCCTTGAGCTGGTAGAGCTGCGCCAGACCTAGGCGCTGCGAGTCCTCGATGATCAGTGTGTTGGCGGTCGAGTTGTCGATGCCGCTCTCCACGATGGTCGTGGCGATGAGCACGTCGATCTTTTTGGTCGCGAACTCGATCATCACGTCCTCGACCTCGCGCGGGCTCATCTTGCCGTGTGCCACACCCACGCGCGCCTCGGGCGCGGCCTCGTGCACGCGCGCCACGGCGTCGTCGATAGTCTTGACGCGGTTGGACACGTAATACACCTGACCGCCGCGGCCCACCTCCAGGCGAATCGCCGCACTCACCACGTCGGGGTCGTACTCCCCCACGTGCACGATCACGGGACGACGCCCGGTCGGCGGTGTGGTGATCAGGCTCATGTCGCGCACGCCGCTCGTGGCCATCTGCATGGTTCGCGGAATCGGCGTTGCCGAAAGCGTGAGCACGTCAATCTGCTCGCGCAGGTTCTTGAGCTGCTCCTTGTGCTGAACGCCAAAGCGCTGCTCCTCGTCGATGATCACCATGCCCAGGTTCTTGGGGTTCACATCGGCCGAAAGCAAGCGGTGCGTGCCGATGAGCACATCAATCGTGCCCTCGGCAAACGCCTTAAGCGCACGCTTCTGCTGCGCCGGGGTGCGGAAGCGGCTGAGCACTTCGACCTCGAGGCCAAACGGGGCAAAGCGCTCAAAAAACGTCTCGTAGTGCTGCTGGGCCAGAATGGTCGTGGGGCAGAGCACCATGACTTGGCGGCCGGAGTCCACGCACTTAAACGCCGCGCGCAGGGCAACCTCGGTCTTGCCGAAACCCACGTCGCCGCACAGCAGGCGGTCCATGGGCTTGGGCGCCTCCATGTCGGCCTTGATGTCGGCGATAGCCTCCAGCTGGTCGCGCGTCTCGTCGTAGGGGAAGCTCTCCTCCATCTCGATCTGCTCGGGCGTATCGGGCGGGCAGGCGATGCCTGCGATCGACGAGCGGCGCGTATACAGGTCGACCAGGTCAAACGCCAGCTTTTTGGCATTCTTGCGCGCCTTATTGGTGGCACGCGTCCAGTCGGCAGTGTTGAGCCTGGTCAGGCGCGGCTTGTCGCCGTCGGGGCCAACATAGCGTGTGATGCGGTCGACCTGCTCGAGCGGCACGTAGAGCTTGTCGCCGTCGGCATATTCCAGCAAAAAGTAGTCGCGCTCCTTGCCGCCCACTTCCTGGCGCGCGATCTCGCTAAAGAGCGCGATGCCGTGGGTAGCGTGCACCACGTAGTCGCCCGGCTTAAACGGGAAGGTGATCTGCGTAATGTCAACCTTGCGGCGGCTGCGCGCGCGGTTGGCATCCATGCGGGCATTGAGGTCGGCGATCGAGAACACGGCCAAATTGGCGTCGGGCACCACCACGCCCTGCGGCAGAGCGGCATCGACAAAGGTCACGCGTCCGCGCGAGATGGTGGGCACGGCGGCGCCGGCGGCAGCCTGCGCGGCGCCCGTCTCGAGCGAGCGGGCGTTGAGCGCGTCGGCCTTACGCTCGCGAATGGAAGCATGGGCCTCCTGGCGTGCGGCACGGTCGGCGGAATCCGCCGCTGCCACGCGCACGCGGTCGCCGATAGCGCCGACATTTTCGGGCGCCGCGGTCAGCGATTCCTCAAAGGTAATGCCCTCGTCGCCAAAGGTGAGCTCCATCGACTCGCGCGCACCGCGGTCGGGGATGGCAAACACGCAGGCATAGCGCTTGCCCACGACCTCTTGGATGCGCGTCATAAAACGGTTGTCCGAGCCTGCGATGGCCGGCT
>CABUHP010000270.1 GCA_902491415.1 uncultured Collinsella sp. | reverse complement strand
CTAAAGGCGAGCTGCTGGATGCGGCCCTCTTCCATATTGGATGTAGACACGTCGCCGTCCAGAATGCCGTTGGCACCGATAAACGCCGCGTCGATGCCCAGCGCACGCAGGGTATCCTCGGCCGTTGGTCCCACAAAAGCGGCGGTGCGGCGACGGTACATGCCGCCCACCAGGCACAGGTCGCAGTCTTCGCGCGCCTCGAGCAGGTTAAACACCGAAAGCGAATTGGTCACAATGCGCAGGCGAAACGCCGGCAGCATCGAGGCCATCTGCTCAACCGTGGTGCCCGTGCCCAAAAAGATGGTCGAGCCTTCCTCGATAAGCTCCACAGAACGGCGCGCAATCTGCAACTTTTCCTCGGCATGCTTCGTGCGCTTTTCGCTGTGCGAATACTCATGGCGCAGCATAGCGTGAGGACGGCCCTGCGCACTGCGGGCTCCGCCGTGCACGCGCTCGATCTCGCCCAGGCTCGCAAGCTCCTCAAGGTCACGGCGGATCGTCATATCCGAGACACCTAACGCATCCGAAATCTCCTTGACCGAGACCGTTCCCTGTTCCTCGAGCAGCTGCCGAACCTTATCCTGTCGCTCTGCCTTAATCACGATGAATCCTCGCTGTTCCACGCCCGCGTCAATTCAAACAGTAACGAACAAATTATATCAAACTCGTGCGCGCCAAAAATGAACGCCCGCACAGCTCCAATCATCACTTTTTTGAGAAAAATACCCCCTGCTTTAGTGGGATGTAGTGATAATCTCGCCTGTTCGCGCTACAGTTTGTCGGAAATACCTCGATGTTAGGAACCAAATGATCACTTCCGAGCTTTTCGGCACCGCGCCGTGCGGTACCCCCGTTCATCGTTACACCCTCAACGGGCCCGAGATCTGCGTTCGCATTATGGACTATGGCGCCACCGTGCTGGGCATCGACGTACCCGACATCCCTGGCAACGTGCGCGATGTGGTGCTGGGCTTCGATAAGCTCGAGGATTACTTTGACAACCCCGCCTGCTTTGGCGCGACCATCGGCCCCGTGGCAAACCGCACCGCGGGCGCCACGATCACCATCGCCGGCACGGACTGGCATATGCCGGCCAACGAAGGCGTCAACAACCTGCACAGCGATCTTGAGCATGGTCTGCACAAGCGCGTATGGGATGTTGAACTCGACGAGGTCCACAACGCCGTGCGCATGACCACCTCGCTTGAGGATGGCGAGCTGGGTCTCCCCGGCAACCGCACCTTTACGGCCGTGTTTACCGTTACACGCACCGGCGTCTTTCGCATCGAGTATGGCTGCGAGAGCGACCGCGCCACCTACGTGTCCATGACCAACCACACGTACTTTAACCTTGCCGGTCATAACGCCGGCATGGACTGTGAGCACTTCTTTGTTGCCAACGCTGCCCACTACCTGCCCATCAACGAGCAGAACATCCCCACCGGCGAGATTGCTCCGGTCGAGGGCACGCCGTTTGACTTCCGCGAGCTGCGCCCTGTCGCTCCTGGCATGGAAGCCGATGACCCGCAGATTAAGCAGGCCCGTGGCTACGATCACTGTCTGTGCATCGATGGCTATCAGTACGGCCGTAATCTGCGCCGCGCGATGCATGTTGAGGAGATGTGGACCGGCCGCGAACTGGACTACTACACCACCGCCCCGGGCGTGCAGCTCTACACCGGCAACTGGCTGGGCGACGAGCACGCCAAAGACGATGCCAACTATGGCTGGGGCGCCGGCTTTGCCCTCGAGGCAGAGATGTACCCCGACACGCCGCACCAGCCGCTGTTCCCGCAGGGCATTGTGGGCCCGGGTCACCCCTACAGCAATGTGATCGAATACCACTTTATGAGGCACTAAGCCCACAACGCAACATATCGCACAACAGCGCCCGCCGGCACACCGCCGACGGGCGTTTTGCTACCTAGTCATTGGGGACGTTCTTAAATGACTAGTCAAACGGGACACCCTTGGCACTTGGGGACGTTCCTTATGTGCCGGCCTTTTGGAACGTCCCCAAGTGCCGGCAGGTTGGGACAGTCCTTCTCGCCAAACGTTTAAGACTGTCCCCAACGACTAGTCGTTTAAGAACGTCCATTACAGTCGAAATTGTCAGCCCGGGCCCGTCTCGGGCTACGATT
>CABUHP010000269.1 GCA_902491415.1 uncultured Collinsella sp. | reverse complement strand
AGCGTCTCGGACGTGGGACAATTGTGCCCATAAGTTTATTGTGCCGTTGAGCCGAGGAGTCGTTATGCCACGCGAGACCAATGCCGCCAAACGCGAGCGCGCCGTTGAGGTGTGTGAGCGCCTCAACCGTCGCTATGGCCCGGTCGAGTGCTTTTTGGACCACGAGAATCCCTTCCGCCTGCTGATTGCGGTGCTGCTCTCGGCGCAAACGACCGATGCACAGGTCAACAAGGTGACGCCGCGGCTGTTTGCCCAGTGGCCCACGCCCGAGGCCATGGCGGGGGCGAGCGTGGCCGATGTGGCCGATACCATTAAGTCGCTCGGCTTTTATAAGAGCAAGGCCAAGCACGCCGTGGAGGCCGCGCAGATGATCGTTGCCGATTACGGCGGCGAGGTGCCGGCCGACATGAAGGAGCTCGTCAAGCTGCCGGGTGTGGGGCGCAAAACGGCGAACATCGTGCTCAACGTGGGGTTTGGCATTGTCGAGGGCATCGCGGTCGACACGCACGTCAACCGCATTGCGCACCGCCTGATGCTGAGTCCCAAGACACATGCCAAGGAGCCGCTCAAGACCGAGCAGGATCTGCTCAAGATTTTGCCGCACGAGTATTGGGAGTCGGTCAACCATCAGTGGATCACCTTCGGTCGCGAGATCTGCGACGCCCGCAAACCCAAGTGTGACGAGTGTCCGCTGGCAGATTTGTGCCCCAGCGTGCGCGTAGCGGGGTAGGGCGGAACGCATCTTCGTCTGGCGTTTTTGTTGCGGGGCTGGGCGTACGCTTGAGCAGGAGTCCTCTCCATGCGCTACCATGACAGGCAATGATTTTTGACGTACGACCCGCCGAGCTTGCCCCGGCGGGCTTTTGGCGTTGCAATGCCGGAGGAACAGCATGCTCATTCACCGTATAGCCGCGCAGCTCTACACTGCCGAGGCGCTGCAGACTGTCGAGGCCGGACTCGATGCCGGCGAGGACGTGACGCTGGCCGTGTCGCAATCGGGTCGCACGCTTATGGCGGCAGCCCAGTTTGCGCGCCGTCCGCGCCCCACGGTCTACATTGTGAGCGGCGAGGACGCGGCCGATCGCGCCGCGCGCAGCCTTGCTGCTTATGTGGGCCTGGCGCACGTGTGCCGTTTTCCCGAGCGCAAGGACTATCCGTGGCGCGAGCAGGCGCCTGACGATGCCGTGGTTGCCCAGCGCTGCGAGGCGCTCGGGCGCATCGTGCGCGGGGACAACTGCATCATGGTCGCCTCGGCCCGTGCGCTGCTGCGTTGCGTGCCGCCAGTCGAGAGCCGCTACTGGGAGTCCACTACTTTTGCGGTGGGCGAGGAGATTCCTTTTGACGAGGTGCCACAGCGCTTGGTGGGCATGGGCTACACCAATGCCGGTGCCGCCGACGCGCCCGGCCTGTTCCGTGTGCACGGCGACACCGTCGAGGTGTTCCCCGCGCAGGAAAAGGCGCCCGTGCGCATTGAGTTTTTCGGCGACGAGATCGATCGCATCCGCCGTATGGTGAGCTCAACGGGCCAGACCATCGGCAACGAAGACAGCATCGAGATCTTCCCCTGCCGTGAGCTGGCGCTTACCGACGAGGCCGTCCACAACATGCATGTGGCGCTCTATCGTGCCAGCCAGGACGACAGCAAACTGGCCGCATTGCTCGAGATGGTGGATGCGCGCATCGTCACGCCCGAGCTCGATCGCTTTTTGCCGGTGATGTACGGCCAGACCGTAAGCCCGCTGTCGCACGTGAGCGGCAAGGCGCTCGTGGTGCTGTCCGAGCCGCGCTCGCTGTTCGACGATTGCCTGCGCGCCTACGAGGATATCGAGGCCCGTGCCGGCGAGGCGGGGGTCGATCGCCTGGACGGCTTGTACGTGCGCGCCCAGCAGCTCGACTTTGGTGCCCAGCAGCGCCTGAACTACGTGAGCCTCATCCGTGCCGGCGGTGCGGTGACGGCCGAGCTCAAGATTGAGCAGCCGGCCATCGCAGGCTCGGACAACCGTTTTATGACGCGCATCCAGGAAGTCGTGGGCAAGCGCTATGCCTGCGTGTTTGCCATTCCCGACCGCGGCGCGCGCGAGTCGATGGAGCTCACCTTTGGCGACGAGGGCATAACCTTTGAGGAATCGCTGACCGCGGCGCCCGAAAATGTCGGCGCT
>CABUHP010000268.1 GCA_902491415.1 uncultured Collinsella sp. | reverse complement strand
CGGCGGCAAGATGGAGCTCAACAAGTGGGGCTACATCGTCGCCGACGAGGAGACCGGCCAGACCACCGATCCCCGCATCTGGGCTGGCGGCGACATCGTCACCGGTGCCGCTACGGTCATTCTGGCGATGGGCGCCGGCAAGAAGGCCGCCGCTTCCATCACCAAGAGCCTGCTGGGCGAGTAATCACCTACAGCACTAGCCACCAAACGGCAAAGTCCCCGTCGAGCACGCGCCCGGCGGGGACTTTTTCTATGTCGGCCGACCGACCGCCACAAAGGGGCGGCGCCTTTGTGGTGGTTTTGGTCGGTTAGCCTTCGAGTTGGGCCACCTTGTAGCGGTAGGCTGCGGCGATAACGTCTTTGCAGCCCTCGCGACCCAGCTTGGCGCGGTTGACGACGATGTCCTTACCGCTCGTCATCTTCCACTTGCCGGCGCTGTAGCGCTTGTAGAACGCCTCGCGCGCCTTCTGCTGCTGCTTGACCAGCTTGGCGCCCTTCTTTTTGTTGAGACCACGCTTCTTGCGGACAATCTCGACGCGGTCCTCAAAGGGTGCGGTCACCAGCACGGCAATGTGGTTGGGGTTGTTGCGCAGCAGATAATCGGACAGGCGGCCTTCGATAATGCAGCTCTCGGTCTCGCCCAAATCCAAAATCACCTGGCTCATCTTTTGGAACAACTTATCCGAGTACGAACGCGCATCGTAGCGGTCGGGCAGAAACGCCATGTTCTCCACGGCCAGACGCTCATCATAGGCGGCCATCTTATCGAGCGACTCGCCCGCGCGCAGCGACGCGCGCACCAGCAGCTCGTTATCGTACAGCGGAATCCCCAACTCGTCGGCAAGCATGCGACCAATCTCGTGGCCCTCGGCGCCAAAGTCGCGCGCGATGGTAATGACCACAGGATTCTTCTTATTCTCCAGATCGCTCATCGCGATTCCTTTCTCTATGTGACAAAGGGACAGTCCCTTTGTCACATTCTACGCTGCCACGATGCGGCGCTGATACGCTCGAACCAGCAGCGAGATACCAAAGTTGAGCACAAAGTACATCGCAAACACCAGGCCGTAGAGCATAAGCACCTGCGACAGGTCGATCGCATGGGCCATCACGACGTTTGCCGTGTACATGAGCTCGGCCACGTTAATCCCCGAAAGATACGAGCTGTCCTTGATGACGGTCGTGCACTGGCTAAACAGCGCCGGAATGATCGTCTTAAACGTCTGCGGCAGAATGATGTAGCGCATGGTGGCAAAGAAGCCAAAGCCCTGGCTCTGCGCTGCCTCAAACTGGCCGCGCGGAATCGAGTTGAGACCGCCGCGCACAATCTCGGCCATAACGGCGCTGGTAAACAGCGTAAAGGCAATGGTCGAAATCACAATGTCCAAACCCTGCACCGTAAAGTAGATAAACAGGATCCACAGCAGGTTCGGCGTGCAGCGGAACAGCTCGATATAGGCGCTCACCAGAATACGGAATGGGCGGGGCGCATAGCTTTTAACGAGCGCCAGCACCGTGCCAAAGATGAGCGAGAAAAAGATCGACAGCGCCGAGATCTCTATGGTCTTAACAAAGCCGCCCCAAATGTAGAGCAGGTTGGTCGCGTTGAAGATTTCCATGCGCTAGGCCTCCTCTACGTTGTCGAGCCCCAGCTCGGCCAGGCTCACGCCGCGCGGACGCTCCTTGGAGCGGCGCTCGAGCCACTGCACCAGCATGGCGAGCGGAAAGCAGATGATGAAGTACATAAGGCAGCAGACGATGTATCCCTGCAGGTACCCGTACAGACTCACAAAGTTGTCGGAACGATACATAAGGTCGCCACCGGCCACGAGCGCCAGCACCGACGTGTTCTTGACCAGGTTGAGCGCCTGGTTGCACAGCGGCGGCAGAATGATCTTGAATGTCTGGGGCAGCACGATGTACCAGTAGGACTGCACGCGGGTGAAGCCCTGGCTCTGAGCCGCCTCCATCTGACCGCGCGGAACGGCCTCGATGCCGGTACGGATGACCTCCGAGATATAGGCCGCATGGTACAGGCCCACGCCCAAGAAGCCCAGCACGAACGGCGCGATACGCACCGGCTGGTCGGCGCCGGTTATGGCCTGCAAAAATTGCGGGCCGGCCATGTACATAAAGAGCACCTGCACGGGCAACGGGGTGTTC
>CABUHP010000267.1 GCA_902491415.1 uncultured Collinsella sp. | reverse complement strand
CATTCCTCGCCGGAGGAATATCGTGGTGCGTCCCTTGCTCGACCTGACTCATGATGAGCTCGTGGGCTATCTGCAGGTGCATGGTCAGCCGTGGCGAGAGGACGAGAGCAACGAGGACGTGTCGTACTTGCGCAACTACGTGCGCCATCGAGTGATGCCGGTGGTGGCGCAGCGCAACGCGAGCGTCTGTAAGACGATTGGCGCCGCCTGCGAGATCTTAGGCGATGAGGATGCCTTTCTTTCCCAGCTTTCCGCACAGGCGTTTCGAAGCTGCCTGCGCAAGGAGGCGGCGGGTGCACTGGTCCTTGACGCTCGCCGACTGGCCGCGGCCGAGGTGGTGATTGCTCGGCGCATGGTGCGACTGGCAATTAAGCGTATCGACCCAGACGCTCGCCCGGAGATGCGGCATGTGGAGCGCGTGCTTGCCTGTGTTGCCGAAGGCTCGGGTTCGGTCACGCTGCCGGCGGGAATCGATGCGCGCGTGGAGTTTGGCATGCTGTCATTCAAGGCCCCGGCGGCGCGCGAGGGGTTAGTTGCCGATTGGGTCGCCATTCCCGGTCGATTGCCGCTGGGGGCGGGCCGCATCCTGGTGGCAGAGCCGATAGCCGTCGAGCCGGGGTGTGATATTGTGCGCCGTGCCCGCGAACTCGCGGGTGCCGGAGGGGTGGCCGCTATGGTGGATGCCGCGACGCTGGGCTTTGCCGATCGCGATAGCGAACGGATGCTCGCCGGCTCGCGCGGGGAGATTCCCGCCGAGGCGCGTTTGGCGCGTCTGTGGGTAGACGGTCCCGCGCCGGGGGATGTGATGTGTCCGTTGGGCATGAGTGGGCGAAGTAAGAAGGTGTCCGACCTGCTCAACGAGGCTCGTATTCCCGTCTCTGAGCGCGCAGGCGTTCCCGTGGTGAGAACGGCTCCGGGAGGTGCCGTGGTATGGGTCGCAGGCGTTCGCACGGACGAGCGTTTTAAGTGCACGGCCGCAACGCGCGTGGCATATCTGCTCCGCGTGGTCGATGCGGAATAGCGTCCCACGCCAGCTATTCTGTGCGACGTTGACGGTATTCCCGCGCTGATGGCGCACGGGCTGGTAAATTTACCCCGTGCGCTGCTAGAATGTGTAGTTCGCGTCCATACGGCGGTGTGTGGGCGATAAGCACAAGAAAGGGTTGTCATGGCTTCTCAACATCCGGATATCGAGAAGGTTCTGTTCACGCAGGAGGATATCGACGGTATCGTCTCTCGCCTGGGCGAGGAGATTACTCGCGATTACGCGGGTAAGGATCTGGTGCTGATTGCGGTCCTGCGCGGCGCCGTGGTCTTTATGGGCGACCTGATGCGTAAGATCGAGCTGCCGACCAACATCGATTTCATGGCTGTTTCGAGCTATGGCGACGGTGTGAAGTCTTCGGGCATCGTGCGTATCATTAAGGACCTGGATATCGACATCCGTGGTCGCGACGTGCTGATCGTCGAGGACATTCTGGACTCGGGCCTGACCCTCAAGTACCTGATGAAGAACCTTGAGAGCCGCAAGCCCGCCTCGCTGGAGGTCGCTGCCTTCCTGTGGAAGGACGTTGAGGACCGCACCTCGGCCATCACGCCCAAGTATGTTGGAACCCATTGCCCCGATGCCTTTGTGGTGGGCTACGGCCTCGACTATGCCGAGCGCTATCGCAACCTTCCGTATCTGGGCATTTTGAAACCGGAGGTTTATTCGTAAGATGCCCGACGACCGTAACGACAACAATTCCCAGACTCCCCGGGAGCCTAAGATCCCGGGGATGCCCGGAGGCAAGAAGCCCACGCGTACGGGCTGGCTGTATTTTCTTTTGGCTTGCGCGCTTCTGGGCTATGCCTTCTTTAATATGGGTTCCGGCTTTGCCAGCTCCAGCAATACCGTTAAGCTCGCGACGAGCGAGATGGTCAGCGCCATCAAGCAGGATCGCGTCGAAGATCTGACCTATACGGTTCAAGACGGAAGCGTGACGGGTCATTACTGGAAGACGAAGAAGGACAAGGGCGATACGAGCGAGCTCAAGAGCTTCTCTTCGACCTATGTCGGCTCCGATTCGCTTGCCGAGCTTATGGCGGAGCACCCCGATACCAAGTACATCGTCAACACCAACGATCCCGATTTTTGGGGCGACTTGGCGATGAGTGTGCTTCCGA
>CABUHP010000266.1 GCA_902491415.1 uncultured Collinsella sp. | reverse complement strand
ACAAGTACTACTACGCTGCGCAAAAGGCCCGCACGCTCATCACGCAGGACTACGATGCCGCATATGCCAAGGTGGACACCATCCTCATGCCCGCCTCGCCGCGCACGGCCTTTAAGTTTGGCGAGATCAGCGACCCCACGCAGATGTACCTCTCCGACCTGTACACCATCTCGCTCAACATTTGCGGCAACGGCGGTGTCTCGGTGCCGCTGGGCCTGGGCGAGGACAGCAAACTGCCCGTTTCTGCCCAGCTGGTTGGTCCGGCCTTTAAGGACCGTCAGCTGCTCACGTTTGCCCGCGCCATGGAGCGCGGCTTTGCCGATGCCGCCACGGGTGCGCCCGCGCTTTCCGTCGCGCCCGATTTTGCCGAGAAGGGAGGCGAGCTGTAATGAAGGAGCTTTCCGAGGTCCTGCAGGATTGGGAGGCCGTGATCGGCCTGGAGATCCATACCGAGCTCACCGCGCTCGATACCAAGATGTTCTGCAACTGCAAGCTCAGCCACGATGACGAGCCCAACGCCAACGTGTGCCCGGTGTGCCTGGGCTTGCCCGGCGCCCTGCCGGTGCCCAACAAGCGCGCCATCGAGAGCATCGTCAAGGCCGGTCTCGCCACCAACTGCGAGATCCAGCGCCACTCGATGTTCTACCGCAAGCACTACTTCTATCCCGATATGGCCAAGAACTTCCAGACCACGCAGGGTCCGGTCGCCTTTGCCATGTACGGTCACCTGGACCTGGACGTGACCGGTCGCGGTGCCGCCGAGCGCCCCGACTGCGCGTTTGGTGAGTCCGAGGCCCAGAGCCTGGCGAGCGCTTCGGCCAACGCCGAGGGCCTGTCCACGTCCATGACGTCGACCATGCGCGAGGGCAATCAGCGCGCCGGCCACCTAGCCAGCTATGACGCGTCCAACCTGCAGATGCCCGAGCGTCGCGAGGACGGTTCCTACACGGTGCCCATCCGCATCCTGCGCATCCACATGGAGGAGGACGCTGCCAAGATGGTGCACGTGGGCGGTGCCGAGGGCCGCATTACCGCCGCTGCCGAGTCGCTCGTCGACTACAACCGCTGCGGCACGCCGCTGATCGAGCTCGTCACCGAGCCCGACCTGCGCACGCCCGAGGAAGCGCGCCTGTTTATGGAAAAGCTCCGTCGCATCTTTGTGACGCTGGGCATTTCGGACTGCTCCATGGAGAAGGGCTCCATGCGCTGCGACGGCAACGTTTCGCTGCGCCGCCGCGGCGAGACCAAGCTGGGCACCAAGACGGAGCTTAAAAACCTCAACTCGTTTAAGAGCCTGCACGATGGCCTTGCCTACGAGATTTGCCGCCAGGCCGAGGTGCTCGAGGAGGGCGGCATCATCTATCAGGAGACCCGTCACTGGGAGCCCAGCCGCAAGCGCACCGTGGTCATGCGCGTCAAGGAGACGGCCGACGACTATCGTCTGTTCCCCGATCCCGACCTGGCGCCGTTCGATCTGGACGACGAGTTCATCGACCGTTGCCGTGGCGAGATTCCCGAGCTGCCCGATGCCAAGTGCGCCCGTTTTGAGACCGACTTTGGCATTAAGGCGGCCGATGCCGAGCAAATCGCCGGCGACCCGGAGTTTGCCGAGTTCTTTGAGGCTGCCGCTGCCGGTATGGCTGGCAAGGAGGCCCAGACGGTCGCAAACCTGCTGGTAAACGAGATGATTGCCTACCTTAAGGGTGCGGGCGTCTCGCTCGCCGAGTCCGGTATCGCGCCGGCTCAGGTGGCGGCTCTTGCCAAGCTGCTGGCGACCGATGCCATCAGCTCCAACCAGGCGCACGAGGTCTTTGAGGCCATGGCCCAGACCGGCGACGACCCCAACAAGATCGTCGACGAGCGCGGTATGCGCCAGGTAAGCGATGCCGGCGCGCTGCAGCCGATCGTGGACGAGGTGCTGGCAAACTGTGCCGATCAGGCGCAGCAGTATCGTGACGGCAACCAGAAGGTCATCGGCTTTTTGGTGGGCCAGTGCATGAAGGCGAGCCGCGGCAAGGGCAATCCGAAGCTCTTCAACGAGTTGCTGAGAACGTCGCTCTCGTAAGCGGGAGCCCGGGAGCCCCGGCAGGGCGGGTGCTTCCTCAAAATTTCGAACAGTCCTGCGCAAGACGAAGGCCACATTAAGTGGCCTTCTTTGCGTGCGGAACTC
>CABUHP010000265.1 GCA_902491415.1 uncultured Collinsella sp. | reverse complement strand
AACGCTGCGCGAGGGCAAGATCGATGTCCTCGTTGGCATCAACCTGCTTCGCGAGGGCTTGGATCTCCCCGAGGTCTCACTGGTGGCAATTCTCGATGCCGATAAGGAAGGCTTCTTGCGCAACCGCCGTTCGCTGATTCAGACGATTGGCCGCGCGGCCCGTAACGCCGATGGCGAAGTCATCATGTATGCGGACGTTGTGACCGATTCGATGAAAGAGGCCATCGAGGAGACGCAGCGCCGTCGCGAGATTCAGATGGCATATAACGAAGAGCATGGCATTGTGCCCAAGACAGTGCGCAAGGCCATCAACGACATCTCAAGTTTTATTGCCGAGGCCGAAAAAACTGTGGGCTCCAAAGGACGCTCGAAGGGCGACTCTCTTGGCCATGGCGCATTCTATACGCCCGATGAGTCGGGCGAGGGCGGCGTGCCGGAAACGGTGGCACCCGAGCAGACACTTGCGGAGCAGTTGGAAGAACTGCCGCATGACGAGCTTGTGCGGATCGTCGAAACCATGGAAGAGGATATGCGTAACGCTTCTGCCGCCATGGACTTTGAGGAGGCGGCGCGCCTGCGCGATGCCGTCGTTCAGATTCGGGCGATGCTCGAGGGTGCGTCTGAGGACGAGACGATCGAGCGCTTGCGTTTGCAGGCCCGCAAGGGTTCCACGTTCGCATCGGGCAGAAAACGCCAGGGTGCACGGTTTAAGAAATAGCGAACAGGCCCCGAGTTCCCTGTGGAGCTCGGGGCCTATGTCTTTTGCGCGCTGGAATTCGTGCGTTAGAGGTCTGCGATCAGGGCTTCGGCACAACGAATGCCGTCGGTGGCCGCGCTCATGATGCCGCCGGCATATCCAGCTCCCTCACCACAAGGGTAGAGGCCCGGGGTCGACACGGCATGGCACGTTCGGTCTCGGGTGACAGTGACCGGTGAGCTCGAACGAGTCTCCACGCCGGTAAGAACGGCATCGGGACGGTCGTAACCTCGTAGCTTTTTTCCGAGTAGGGGAAGTCCCAGGCGGAGCGACTCGACGATATGCTGCGGCAGGGTTTCGTCAATTGCCGTCCAGGTCACACCGAGCGGATAGGTGGGCTTTACCTTTCCGGGCGCCTTGCTGGCGCGTTCTGCGAGGAAATCTCCGACGAGTTGTGCCGGTGCGTTCCAGTTGGAACCGCCCAGGCGATAGGCGGCCGCCTCGCAGGCACGTTGGAGCTCGATGCCGGCGAGCGGGTCATCGTTGGGAAGGTCCTCAGGCGTGACGTTAACGAGCAGGGCGGCGTTTGCGTTGCGTCCGTCGCGGGCATTGAGGCTGGCGCCGTTGACGCACAGGTGGCCCTGCTCGGAAGAGGCGGCGACAACCTGCCCGCCGGGGCACATGCAAAACGAGAACACGCTGCGGCCGTTGGGAAGATGGGCGACGAGCTTGTAGGGGGCTGCTCCGAGGGCAGGATGTCCCGCCAAGGCTCCATATTGGGCTCGGTCGATGTCGCGCTGCGGATGCTCGATGCGAACGCCCATGGCAAAGGTCTTTTGTGCGAGGGCCACGTTGTGGTCCTTAAGGAGCTCAAAAATATCGCGAGCAGAATGCCCGCAGGCGAGGATGAGGTGCTTTGTCTCGATTGGCTCGTAAGTGGCGTCTTGGGACGATTGGACATCAATACCGGTGATGGCGCCAGACGCGTCGATGTGAATGTCGACGAGCTTTGTTCGATAACGGACGACACCTCCGAGCTGCTCGATGCGCTGGGATATAGCGGTGACAACCGTGGGAAGGATGTCGGAGCCAATGTGCGGCTTGGCATCCCACAGAATATCGCGGGGCGCACCCGCCTCGACGAAGGTTTCGAGGATAAGGCGATGGGCGGGATTTTTTGTTCCTGTATTGAGCTTGCCGTCCGAGAAGGTCCCCGCGCCGCCCAGACCAAACTGGATATTACTCTCGGGGTCGAGGATGCGCTCCTTTAGAAAGAGGTCGATCGCATGCGAGCGGCGAAATGCCGGGTCGCCGCGCTCGATGAGCAAGGGCTTAAGACCTGCTTCGGCAAGGGTGAGTGCGGCGAAAAGGCCGGCGCATCCGGCACCGATGACGACGGGGCGCTCTTTGGGGGCGCCGGAAACGGGGAAGGGGAATGAAGGCTCATCGTCATCTATCGCGCGTACGTGCGAGCGGTCACGTTCGGA
>CABUHP010000264.1 GCA_902491415.1 uncultured Collinsella sp. | reverse complement strand
CGCATTTGAGACAAGGTGACGTGAAACGAAAGGGCGCTGACCTTCTGGTCGCGCCCTTGAAGTTGAACGTCAGATTGTCCAAATGCGGCCCGCGCAGCGTCGAGCCGTTACGCGGTTTGGTAAAACCGCGTAACCCCTAAGGACGCTGGCCCATGCCACCCTCGAGGGTGACGGTCTCACCGTTCATGTACTTAAAGTCGGGACCGCAGAGCTGAACGACAACGCGGCCGATTTCCTTCTCGACGTCGCCGTAGTGACCCGCCGGCGGCATGTGGACGTTGGCCTTGAACGCCTCGGGATAGGCATCTTGGAAGTTCTCGAGCGCAGCGGTCCAAGCAAGCGGGCAAACGATATTGACGTTGATGCCGTCCTTGCCCCACTCGTTGGCGGCAACGCGGGTCAGGCCGCGGATGCCCTCCTTGGCGGCAGCATAGCTGCACTGGCCATAGTTGCCAAACAGGCCGGCGCCCGAGGCAAAGTTGACCACGGAGCCCTTGGTCTCCTTCAGGTGCGGATAGGCCTTCTGCATGTACAGATAGGTAGCATACAGACCGGAGTAAATGGCCAGGTTAAACTGGTCCATGGTGTGATCGGCGATGGTCACGCCCGAGGCGCTGGCCTGAGCATTGTTGACGACGGCGTCGATGCGGCCGAACTCCTCAATGGCCTTGTCGATGACGTTCTGGACGACGGCCTCGTTGTCCTGGCCAGCCGAGACATCGGCCTGAACAGGCAGAACCTTGACGCCGTACTCGGCCTCGAGGGATTCCTTGGCAGCCTCGAGCTTGGCGACGTTGCGGCCGGTGATGACGAGGTTCGCGCCCTCCTTGGCAAATGCGATATCGATGCCGTAGCCGATGGAACCAGCGGAGCCGTCCTTAAGCGTGGCCTTGCCGCCGCCGGTGACGATCACGGTCTTACCAGTGAAAAGTCCCATACAAAGTCCTTTCAAATCGCGACGGGCACGCCCGCCGACTGCGCGTATCCAACTTCACGCGCCAAAAGCTGAGATGCAACTTTAGCGTGTTCAAGCGAAAATAAAAGACCGCGGTAGGCGAACGGCACCACGTCGTTCGGCGAAGGGATTGTCAAGTACAAACTGGATAAAACGGCCGAGTTATTGTTATCAAATCGAGCCATCGAACACGTTTTGAAACTTTGCTGCGGCGCGTGGGATGTCGGCGCGAAACTTTATCATAGGGTGACAAACAACGATGAGGAGCACATGCCTATGACAGACGAGCTGGACCCCCAGACTCAACAGCATATTGATGATTCCGCAGACGTCATCGCAGATACTGACGTTGTAACCTGCGATGGTATCGACATCGACGACCCCATCTTGGACGAAAGCACTACGGCGGAAACCCCTGCCGCAGAAAACGCCGATGAGCAAAACGACGATGCGCCCGCTCAGGACGACGCCCCTGTACAGGACGACGTCCCGCAAGCAGCGGGCCCCATCGAGGTCTCTTCGGAAGAAGAGCTCGATGCCGTCATGGACTCCATGATGGATGCTGTCAAAGCGATGAAAGACGCCGTCGCCGATGCCGATATCGATGCCGAGGAAGAGGAGGCCGCCGAGGCGGCCTCGACCTTTGTGCCCGGCGAGACTCCGGTTGCCGACCAGGGCAGCACCATGCCCTCGTTTCTGCAGCTCGAGCACCCCACGATTGGCGCCGATGCGGTCGATCCGCACGCAGCAGGCTTTTCTGTGGTCGAGGGCGGTACCGGCAATATCGCCGTGCCGCAGGCTGCCGATGCGGACGCTGCCGGCACCGCTCGCCCGACCGTCCCGCACTCCCCCGCCGCGAGCCGCGATCTGGGGACCGCTGTCTCGAACACTGCGAACGCCGTGGGCACCTTTATCGCCCAGGGTGCCTCGGCCATGCGCGAGATGAACGCCGCGAAAAAGGCACTTGCCGATGCCCGCGCCCATCTGACCGAACTTGAGCAGCGCATTGCCGATCAGGCCGAGGAACTCGAGACGCGCCAGGATATCGCAGGCCGCTACGAGCAGATCGTCGCCGACCAGCGTCAGGCGATCGCCACAGCGCAAAAGACCGCTGCGGCAGCCGAAATCGATCGCGATGTCCATGCTTCCAAAGTAGCAGAGCTCAAGGGTCAGCTCGAACAAATGAAGACAGAGGATGACGCGACCGAGCTCCGCCTGAAGGCCGCGCTCGATGCCGTGGAGGCCCGCGAGGCG
>CABUHP010000263.1 GCA_902491415.1 uncultured Collinsella sp. | reverse complement strand
CTCGACCTGCATGGTGTAGCCCAGAGCACCGCTCGTGCGCGGCACGATGGTGATCTTGGTGACCGGCGCAGAGCCCTTCTGGCGAGCGGCAACGATGGCATGACCGATCTCGTGGTAAGAAACGACCTGCTTCTCGTGGTCGGAAAGCACCGTGGACTTACGCTGTTGGCCGGCAATGACGACCTCCACCGACTCCTCGAAGTCGTCCTGGGTTGCACGCTTGCGACCTTCGCGAACGGCGCGCAGGGCGCCCTCGTTAATGATATTGGCCAAATCGGCGCCCGAGGCACCAGGCGTGGCGCGGGCAATCGCGGTCAGATCGATCGGCGGCTGGGTCTTCACGCTCTTGGCGTGCAGCTCAAGGATATTCTTGCGACCGGTCAAATCGGGCAGCTCGACGGGAATGCGGCGGTCAAAGCGACCGGGACGCAACAGAGCCGGGTCAAGGCTGTCGGGGCGGTTGGTGGCAGCAAGGACGACGATGCCCTTGTGGTTATCGAAGCCGTCCATCTCGGTCAGCAACTGATTGAGCGTCTGCTCGCGCTCGTCGTTGCCGCTAAAGCCGCCGCCATCACGCTTTTTGCCGATGGTATCGATCTCATCGATAAAAACGATGCACGGGGCCTTTTCCTTGGCCTGCTTAAACAGGTCACGAACCTTAGCAGCGCCGCGACCAACAAACATCTCAACGAACTCAGAGCCCGAAATGCTAAAGAACGGAACACCGGCCTCGCCGGCAACAGCCTTGGCAAGCAGGGTCTTACCGGTACCCGGAGGGCCAACAAGGAGAGCACCGCGCGGCAGCTTGGCGCCGATCTCCTCGTAGCGCTGCGGCTTCTCCAGAAAGTCGACGACCTCCTTGAGGGATTCCTTGGCCTCTTCCTGGCCAGCGACATCCTTAAAGGTCACGCCCACGTCCTTGGAGGCGATCACGCGCGCGCCGGACTTACCCAGTCCGCCGCCGCCAAAACCGCCGCCGCCAAAGTTCATCGACGGGCCGTCATCGCCCATAGCCTTCTTCATGCGGCGGTTGAGCCACCAACCGATGAGGAAGAAAATCGCCATGGGAAGGATGAGTGTGAGCAGGTAGTAGGTCATCAGACCCGAGTTTTTATCTGGAACGACGGACTCCAGGGACGCGCCGGATTCAAGCACGCGATCGGTAAAGCCCGCATCATTCGGCACACCGGTCGTCTTGTAAGCGATGTTCTCGTCCTCGCCCTTTTTGGTGTAATAAATCGAGTAATCGTCCGTGTTGTACTCAACCTTGTCGACACTCTTCTTATCGAGCGCTTTGACAAACGTCGAATAATCGGTCTTCGTAATCTGCTGCGTGTGACCGATGTTGGGGAACAGAACGGTCGAGAGCACGAGGTAGACGACGAAGGCGATGAGCACGTAGAGGATCATATTCCGTCTACGTTTGTTGTCATCCATCTCCATCTGCTTGAACTCCATCTACTGGGGTTGATAATGTTTTCTAGAATACCCAACCCGGACGGCGATAAACCGACGCCGGGCACGAAAGGACAGAGATGGCATCACTGGAAGTCGGCAAGGTTCAAATCTATACGGGCGACGGCAAGGGCAAGACGACGGCTGCGCTGGGGCTCGCGCTGCGCGCCACGGGCTATGGACTTAACGTGCTCATGCTTCAATTTGCCAAGAAGCTGCACTGTGCCGAACATGACGCAGCACCTCGATTGGGGCTACGCATCGTGCAAGCCGACCGCGACACGCCCGAAGCCTGTGCCGCACAGATCATGGAGCTGGCGCGCGAGCAGATTAGCCAGGTCGACGTGCTGATCTTGGATGAGCTGGGAGAAGCCATGCGACGGGGCTTTGTGACGCGCGAAGATGTCGAAGCGTTGATCGCGATAAAGCCCGCCACCACGGAGCTCGTACTCACCGGCCGTGGCTTGCTGCCCCTCGCCGACCTTGCCGACCTAGTAACCGAAATGCGCCCCGTCAAACACTACTTCGATGAAGGTCTCCTAGCCCGCCAAGGCATCGAATACTAGCCATTGGGGACGTCCCGAATGGCTAGGCGGTGGCGCGGCCTAGCCAGTTGCCGCTGTGGTGGTAGATGGTAAACATCGTGGCCGTGATGAGCCAAGTTACAGGGTAAACCAACAGCAGGTGCTCAAGAGACGGATCGAACGGCATAATCGCAAACACCCAGATCACCCTCAAGACAACGGTGCCAAAAATCGTGAGCAGCATGGGCTGCAAGCTCACGCCGGCACCGCGAATGGAGCCCGACGCGTTTT
>CABUHP010000262.1 GCA_902491415.1 uncultured Collinsella sp. | reverse complement strand
CGTGCCCACGATGATGCGGCGGCGCACTTTGCGTGACAGCTCGTCGACCTCGGCATTTTCCTCGGCGGTCACAATGCCGTCGCCGTTGAGGTCGCGCTTGAGCGGCACGCGCAATAGAAGCAGTACGGCTTCGGCCGCGAGCGCGATAAAGACGACGTTGATGCCAAACTCGTAAAGCGCCGAGAGAAATAGCGACCCGCTTGCGATGGCGATGCCGTAGCCCGCCGCGCACAGGGGCGGCATGAGCGCGGTCGCCACGGCCACGCCGGCGATGAGCGTTGCGGGCTCCTGGTCGCGTGAGTTGCCTAGGCCGCCCGCAAAGCCGCCGGCGAGTGCGACGGCAAGGTCCCATATGGTGGGTGTCGAGTTGTCGATGATGGCGGCCGTGGTGGTGCCAAGGGGCGAGAGCTTAAAATACAGCGTGGACGTGACCAGGCAAAAGACCATCTGCAGTGCGAGGCTGGCAATGGCCTCGACGGTGATCTCGCGGTCGAGCGTGGCAATGCCGTATGCCATGGCAAGAACCGAGCCCATGAGCGGGCAGATGAGCATGGCGCCCACGATGGCGATGTCCGAGTCGATATCGAGGCCGATGCTTGCGACGAGCATGGCGATGATGAGGATGCACAGGTGAGAGCCGGTCAGGCGTGCCCCGTTTACAAAGCGCTTGCGGATTACGTGGTAGGGCGCGCGACCCTCGCGAATGTTGAATGCGCGCTTTAGGAAGCGGGTGGCGTTCTCCATGGCCTCGCTATGGGCGGGGCGGATGCCGTGGCGCCGGTGATGGCGTTCGCGTAGTCGCTTGATCTGTTGTTTGTCGAGTTCCATGTCCACCTCGTTCCAGCGCGGTCCGCGCAACGCGCCCGTTGTCCTAACTCTACACCGTGGCGGGCGGGGTGTCTGTTGGATGCGGAATCCGATAGGGCGGATGACGTGGGAGCAAATGCAAATCACAGGCTCAATTCCATCCCGCGAGAATATGATGCGCCAGCTCCTTCAAATGTGACGAAATTGTGAAGCACAGGAGCACGAATTTCAAAAAATACGCTGGTCGCCAATGTTGCGCAACAGAATTCAAAAATCGACAGCTACCGTTTGATACGTATGGATACATCCGTGTCAAAGGGAGAAAGCCATGGCAAACTACAGTCCACAACACTTTGAGCCTCGGGCCAAGACTGTCAACGTCAAGGGCGTTGCTAACCGCGCCGTCGCAACCGTTTTGACGGCGGGCCTCATCGCTCAGCCGCTCATGTCGCCGCTGGCGGCAATCGCCGCACCGTCAACCGATAACGGCGATTCTGTTCAGGGGGGGTAGTTCTGTAGAGAACACCGTTGCCGCCGGTAACCAAGCGGTCGTAAAGACGGCTGCCCAGCTGGCCGAGGAGTCGGCAAAGCAGCTCAAGGACGCTCAGGCCGCCTACGATGCCGCCCAGAAGAAGGCCGGCGCGGCGGGCCAGTCTCAAAAGCAGGCGCAGCAGCAAAAGAATCAGGCCTCGCAGGCTGTGAGCGACAACGAAATCGAGCAGAACGCAGCAGAAGTCGCCGCGCTCCAGGAGAAGATTGACGAGCTCAAAGCCGCCGTCGAAAAGACCGAGCAGCAGCAGAAGAAGCTGGGCGACCTGAACGATCAACTCGATCAAGCCAACAAGAGTGTCGAGGACAAGACCCAGGCACTCAAGGACGCCAAGGCAAAGCAGGATGAGGCCAAGAAGGCCCTCGATGATGCCCAGGCCAAGCTCAAGGCCATGGGTATGGACGAGTACGAGGCCGCCAAGAAGGCCGTCGAGGACGCGCAGGCAAAGCTCGATGACGCCAATAAGGCCGTTACTACTGCACAGGCCAATCTGGACCAGGCCAAGGCTGCCGAGGCCAGCGCCCAGCAGGAAAAGCAGAATACCGAGGCCGCTCTGACTTCCGCCCAGGCCAAGAAGCAGGAGACTGCCGCTGCGCTCGCAGCCGCAACCACCGCGCGCGATAACGCCCAGCAGAAGTTCAACCAGGCGCAGGCCGCGCTCGATGCTGCCGTCTCGGGTACGGGTGTCGACCTGAGTGCGCTTGAGGCCGCCAAGATCGCCGCTGCTGGTGAGCTCAAGACCGCGCAGGCGGAGCTCAATGCCGCGACGGATGCCGACGCCACCGCACAGACAAATCTGCAGGCCGCCCAGGCTGCCGTCGCTGCCGCGCAGGAGAAGGCCAACGCCGCCAACGCTGCTGTGGCATCTGCCCAGTCTGCATACGATGCGGCAAACAAGGAGTACAACGCCGCCGCCAGCAAGCGCGACGCTGCGAAGTCGGCATAC
>CABUHP010000261.1 GCA_902491415.1 uncultured Collinsella sp. | reverse complement strand
CATCTCGCTAGGTAAAAAGATGGTTCGCGGTGGTATCGTTGCTGTGGGTTTAATTCGATATGAAAGGGTGACTTTGGTGTCCAAGATGGATTCTACGCTCTCCTATATTACTGACCAGTTGAAGGCGCTTACCTCGATTGCTTCGCCTACGGGCTATACCCGTGCGGCGACTGATTATCTGATGGAAACGTTGCGCGATATGGGCTTTGGGCCCGAGCGCTCCAATAAGGGTAACGTGCTGGTTGAGCTTGGCGGTGAGGGTGAGCCGCTCGTGTTGGCGAGCCATGTCGATACCCTTGGCGCCATGGTGCGCTCCATTAAGGACAATGGCCGCCTGCGTCCCACGACGCTTGGTGGGCATCAGTGGTCTACGGCCGATGGCGAGAACTGCACCGTCTACACGCGTGACGGCAATGTGTACACGGGTGTGGTTCTCAACACCGAGCCTTCGGCGCACGTGGCCGATGAGCCGGTCAAGATCATCGAGAAGAACATGGAAATCCTGCTCGACGAGAACGTTGACAGCAAGGACGATGTGCTCGAACTGGGTGTTCAGACCGGCGACATCATCGCTATGGACCCGCGTACCACGGTGACGGAGAGCGGCTACATTAAGAGTCGCTTCTTGGACGACAAGCTGTCGGCGTCGATTCTGCTGGGTCTGGCCCGCGCTGTTGCTGATGGCGAGGTGTCGCTTTCGCGCAAGGTGTCGCTGCTCTTTACCGTGTACGAGGAGGTCGGCCACGGCGGTGCTTTCGTGCCGGCCGACACGCGCGAGATGATCAGCGTTGACATGGGCTGCGTGGGCGACGACCTGGGCTGCACCGAGCGCATGGTGTCGATTTGCGCCAAGGATTCGGGTGGTCCCTACAACTACGATCTGGTGACCACGCTGTCCAATATCGCGCGCGAGCTTGAGCTCGATTATGCCATCGACGTGTACCCGCATTACGGCTCGGACGTCGAGGCCACGCTCTCTGCCGGCTACGACATCCGTCACGGCCTGATCGGCCCCGGCGTGTACGCGAGCCACAACTACGAGCGCAGCCACATCGACGGCGTGCGCAACACCTACGAGCTCGTCCGCGCCTACGTCCAGCGCTAGGCGCATTTATAGCGCGTGGCAAGTTAAGAGCGCCCCAGCCGGTATAACGTTGCCGGCAGGGGCACTCTTGTGCGTTGCGGTGAAATAGGGACTGTTTTTGCATTTGAAACGCATAAGCAGTCCCTATTTCACCGCAGCTTATCGAGGAGTGCCGTTATTTGATGGCTGCTGTGACGGTGCCGCCGCCGAGGACGATGTCTCCGCGATAGACTACAACGGCTTGGCCGGGGGCGATGGCTCGCTGCGGCTCGTCAAAAGTCAGCAGCATTTGCCCGTCGGCGCCACGTGTAAGGGTTGCTGCCTGGTCCTTTTGACGGTAGCGGTACTTGGCGCCCACGCGAATGCCGCCGGACGTGAGCTCTGCCTCCATGTGGTCGGCAGGGGCACTCCAGATCCAGTCATTGGCCGTGAGCGCTGTGGCCGTCAGGTCGTCGACCTCGCCCAGGTGCACAATGTTGTTGGCGGCGTCGACGCCCGTCACATACACGGGATGCGCCATCGCGACGCCCAAGCCCTTGCGCTGGCCGATGGTATAGCGCAACGCGCCGTTATGGCGTCCGACCACGCTGCCGTCGCGCCACACAATATCGCCCGGTGCAGCGGCATGTCCGCAGCAGTGCTCGATATAGCCCGCGTAGTCGCCGTCTGGAATAAAGCAGATATCCTCGCTTTCGGCCTTCTTGGCGTTGATGAAGCCCTGCTCGGCGGCAATGCGGCGCACGTCGTGCTCCTTGTCCAGGCCTGCCAGCGGAAAGATTGTGCGTGCCAGGCGCTCCTGCGTAAGCGAATACAAAAAGTAGCTTTGGTCCTTCTTGGGGTCCTCGCCACGGTACAGCTGCCAGGTGCCGTCGGACGCCTGGCTCGTTTTGGCGTAGTGACCTGTGGCGATGTAGTCGCAGCCCATATCGAGCGCTGCATCGAGCAACGCGCCAAACTTAATATGGCGGTTGCAGATGATGCACGGGTTGGGCGTCAGTCCTTCCTGGTAGGCAGTCACGAAGCGCTCGATAACGTTGCGGTCGAAGGTCTGCTGCAGGTCGAGCACGTGGTGGGGTATCCCCAGACGCTCGGCGACGGCCTTTGCATCGGCGATGTCGCGGTCGACTTTGCTCATACCTGTTGCGGGATCGGGCGCGGGGCAGGTGAGGCGCATGGTGGCGCCGATACATTCGTAACCCTGACTTTTGAGCAGATACGCGGT
>CABUHP010000260.1 GCA_902491415.1 uncultured Collinsella sp. | reverse complement strand
CCTCATGCTGCCCGAAATCTCCGAGCACGGCGTCAAGGTCATGAGCTCCAACCTGCTGCTCCAAAACGAGACCGACCCCGTCCTTTGGCGCGGTCCGGTCATCGCAGGCGCCATTAGGCAGTTCTGGAGCGAGACCTCGTGGGGCCCCATCGACTACCTGCTGGTCGACATGCCTCCGGGAACAGGCGACGTCGCGCTCACCGTCTTCCAGTCGCTGCCCGTCGACGGCATCGTCATCGTCACGAGCCCGCAGGACCTGGTCTCGATGATCGTCGCCAAGGCGGTCAACATGGCCGAGAAGATGAACGTCCCCATTCTGGGCATCGTCGAGAACATGAGCTATATCGAGTGCCCCGACTGCGGCAAGAAGATCGAGGTCTTTGGCAAAAGCAAGCTCCCCGAGGTCGCAGAGCGCTATAACCTCGACATCTTGGGCACGCTTCCCATTAATCCGGCACTCGCCGAGGCCTGCGATAAGGGCGAGGTTGAGACCGCGCTGCCCGATGGCATGTTGCCCAAGGCAGTCTCTGCCGTCGAGGCTATTACCCCGCACGAGACCGACGAGGCCTAAGTGAACACGAGCGCCTTCTATGACGTCCTGCTAATCGGCGGCGGGGCTTCAGGCCTCGCCGCCGCCATTACGGCCGCACGTGCTGGCAAAAGCGTCTGCATCGTTGAGCGCGATGTCGCCTGCGGCCTAAAGCTCCTTGCGACCGGTAACGGCCGCTGCAACCTCTCCAACGAATCGATTGATCCTCAGCGGTATAACCACCCCGCATTCGTCGAATCTGTCATGGGCCCCCAACCCGAACAAGAGCTTATGGGTTTCTTCTCCTCGCTGGGCATCATGACAACCTCCGAGGAAGGCCGGCTATACCCGCGCTCCCTTCGCGCAGAATCGGTGCGCGACGCGCTTCTCAACGTTTGCGACCGCCTAGGTATTACCTTAATCTGCGGAGCCAACGTTGCCTCGGCGCACAAAGCTTCCGAAGGCTGGACACTCCAAATAGACCGTCCAGCGCGGGCGCTCAAGGCAAAAAAGCACGACGACCGAAAATCGGAGCTCCGCTCGCTTCGGAAAGCGCTCGCCGATGTCCCTCGCAAGAACGAGGCCCTGGAGGCACATGCCGTAATTATCGCCACGGGTGGCAACCCCACCGGTATCGCCGATACGTTTAGCCTCCCCCTCACTTCGCTGCGCCCCATCCTCTGCCCCGTATCGGCAACGGTCGTCGGCGATCGGGCGGCACTCAAGACGTTGGACGGCCTGCGCGTCCGCGCCCGCTTGACGCTCGCCCGCAATCATAATGAGCTCTGGCACGAAGACGGTGAAGTCCTGTTTCGAACCTTCGGTATCTCGGGCGTCGCTGTCTTCAACCTCTCCCGTCGTATCCAGCGCGGCGATACGATCCTGCTCGACGTTTTCCCCGACCTCTCTAAAGACGAGTTGCTCGATATGCTTAACCGGCGCGTTAAGCTGCTCGGCGGCTTTTCACCCCGCGATCCCCGTTGGCTCGACGGCATGCTCGCCCCGCAACTCTCCCGCGTCGTCTGCACAGCGTTCGAGCAGTGCCATCCAGGCTCCAACGATGTCATCCGCCTGGTCTCGATCCTCAAGCATTTTAAGTTGCTCGTCGAAGGAACCGCCGAGGAGCGCTCGGCGCAGGTCACGCGTGGTGGCGTATCTGTCGAGAGCATCTCAACACCCAGTCTACGCGCGCGCAGCGTTGTCGACACCCCGCTTTACGTCTGCGGCGAAGCGCTCGACATCGACGCCGATTGCGGAGGCTTTAACCTTGCGTGGGCATGGCTCTCGGGCATTCGCGCTGCAAGCAGCCTGTAGCCGCGCAGTCTATAATCAAAAACGCATTCGGGCCGTCTGGGATACCGGACGGCCTCTTTCTTGCCTCTAAGGAGACCTCGATGATTGAAATCACCCAAGTCAACGCGTCGCTCGATGAAGCCGGCGATGAAAATGCCTGCCTCATTGTTGGCAAGCGAGTCGCCAAGCGCGTCCTACGTTGCAAGGACTCCGAGATCAAGTCCATCGAGCTCCACCGCAAGTCAATCGACGCTCGCAAAAAACGAGACGTCCATTTTATCCTGAGCTTTCGTGTTGAGCTGACCAGTCCCCACCTCGAGCGAGAAGCGGTCGACAGCGTTTCCGAGCGTGACCGCTCGCGCGTACGCGCGATAAAAGACGATGGGTCTTCATTCCCCACGCCCGTCTCCGACGCACCTCAAGAACGCCCTGTCGTTGTCGGCGCCGGATGCGCTGGCCTTTTCGCCGCGCTAACGCTCGCCAAAGCAGGTCTTA
>CABUHP010000259.1 GCA_902491415.1 uncultured Collinsella sp. | reverse complement strand
GCGCGCTAACGCCGCAATCGGCACGACGGAGCATCCGGCCCTGGGCGAGGGGACGTATTCGCCCCGTGCGGCAAAGACGGCCGTGCCAGAGGGCGCGCCGCTGCACTTTGCCCTCGCCGGCAACCAAAACTGCGGCAAGACCACGTTATTCAACCAGCTGACGGGCTCCAACCAGCACGTCGGTAACTTTCCCGGCGTGACGGTCGACCGCAAGGATGGCACCATCCGTAACCATCCCGAGGCGAGCGTTACCGACCTGCCCGGCATTTACTCCCTGTCGCCGTACACAGGCGAGGAAGTCGTGAGCCGTCAGTTCATCCTCGACGAGCGTCCGGACGCCATCATCGACATCATTGACGCCACCAACATCGAGCGTAACCTGTACCTGACGCTGCAGCTTATGGAGCTCGACCGCCCCATGGTCATCGCGCTCAACATGATGGACGAGGTGACCGCCAACGGCGGCGCCGTAGACGTCAACTTGCTCGAGAGCCTGTTGGGCGTGCCCGTTGTCCCCATTAGCGCTGCCCGCAACGAGGGCATCGGCGAGCTGGTGGACCACGCCCTGCACGTGGCGCGGTTCCGCGAGCGCCCCGGTCGCCTGGACTTTTGCGCGCCCGACGGTCCGGACGGCGGTGCGCTGCATCGCTGCATCCACGGTATTGCTAACCTGATCGAGGACCATGCCGTGACGGCGCACATCCCGGTGCGCTTTGCGGCGACCAAGCTGGTCGAGGGCGATGAGCTGGTAACCGAGGCGCTTCACCTGGATCGCAATGAGCTCGACGCTATCGAGCACATCATCACCCAGATGGAGGGCGAGGCCGGCACCGACCGCCTATCTGCGCTGGCCGATATGCGTTTTAGCTTTATCGGCGAGGTGTGCGGGCGTTGCGTCGTCAAGCCGCACGAGAGCCGCGAGCACGTGCGCTCCGTCAAGATTGACCGCATCCTGACAGGTCGTTACACAGCCATTCCGGCGTTTCTGGTGATCATGGGCCTCGTCTTTTGGCTGACGTTTGGCGTGATCGGCGCGGCGTTGCAGGGACTCATGGAGGACGGTATCGCTGCCATCATCGCCTCGGCCGATGCGGGCCTCAAGGCGTTCGGTACCAACGACGTGGTGCGCTCGCTGGCTGTCGACGGCGTGCTTACGGGCGTGGGCAGTGTGCTGACCTTCCTGCCGATTATCGTCGTGCTCTTTTTGTTCCTCTCCATTCTGGAAGACTCCGGATACATGGCACGCGTGGCCTTTGTCATGGATAAGGTGTTGCGTCGCTTTGGCCTGTCGGGCCGCAGTTTCGTGCCCATGCTCGTCGGTTTTGGCTGCACCGTGCCGGCTATCATGTCGACCCGTACGCTCCCATCCGAGCACGACCGCAAGATGACGGTCATGCTCACGCCATTCATGAGCTGCTCGGCCAAGCTACCGGTTTACGGCTTGCTGTGCGGGGCGTTTTTCCCGCAGGCGACGGTTCCCGCCATGGTCTCGCTCTATCTGATCGGTATCGTGGTCGGCTGCGTCGCGGCTTTGGTGCTCAACCGCACGGCATTTAAGGGCGACCCGGTGCCGTTTATCATGGAGCTCCCCAATTACCGCCTGCCGAGCGTCAAGACGACGGTGATGCTGGCATGGGATAAGGCCAAGGACTTCATCACCAAGGCCTTTACCATTATCTTTGCCGCGACCGTGGTCATCTGGTTCCTTCAGACGTTCGGCATCCGCTTTAACGTGGTCGCCGACCAGTCGCAAAGCCTGCTTGCCGGTCTGGGTAGCATCATCGCGCCGGTGTTGGCCCCGCTCGGCTTTGGCGATTGGCGCGCCTCGACGGCGCTCGTCACGGGGCTCATTGCCAAGGAGAGCGTCATCTCGACGCTCACGGTGCTTTTGGGCGCAACCTCTCCCGCGGCACTGTCAGCCATGTTTTCGCCGTTTACCGCCTACGTGTTCTTGGTCTTTACGCTGCTGTACCCGCCCTGCGTGGCGTCCATCGGCGCCGTCAAGAGCGAGTTGGGCGCGCGCTATGCCGTTGCCGTGTTCGCGTTTCAGGTGACGGTCGCCTGGATCGTGGCGTTTGTCGTGCATTCGGCGGGCATATTGCTGGGGTTGGCTTAGTTTTTTATTGACGGCGCAACCTCTGTGTATCGAATTGTTTTCGGCCCCGCATCTGTTGCTGACGGATGCGGGGCCGTTGCTATATAATCGCCCACCGCTCAGGACAATCGGAGAGGTTCCTACATGACTCAGGCAAGACAAGATGGCATCTCACTCAAGCAGTGGCTCCCGCTTATCGGGCTCGCCTGCTGCGCGTTCGTATTCAACACGTCGGAGTTCATGCCCATCGGCCTTCTGACTGATATCGCCGCGTCGTTC
>CABUHP010000258.1 GCA_902491415.1 uncultured Collinsella sp. | reverse complement strand
GATTGAGCGCGCCCGTCTGGACGCTCATGGCGACGTGGTGCTGGTTGACGGCGTCACCGGCTCCGGCAAAACCGAGGTTTACCTTTCGGCGATTGAGCGCGTGCTCGCGGCTGGCCGCTCGGCCTGCGTGTTGGTGCCTGAGATCTCGCTGACGGCTCAGACCGTCGGCCGCTTTCGCTCGCGCTTTGGCGAGACGGTCGCTGTGTTCCATTCGCGCCTTTCGGCCGGCGAGCGCCTGGACCAGTGGGATATGGTTGCCAGCGGTGCGGCCCGTGTGGTCGTGGGTGCCCGCTCGGCGCTCTTTTGCCCGCTCAGCGACCTGGGTCTCATCATCATCGACGAGGAGCACGAGACCAGTTACAAGCAGGGTTCTAGCCCGCGCTACCATGCGCGCGAGGTGGCGGCCGAGATAGCGCGACGCTACCACTGTCCGCTCGTGTTGGGTTCCGCCACGCCTTCTGCCGAGGCCCTCGACCGCTGCCGCCGTGGCACGTATAACGGTGCCGCCTGGACGCGCGTCGAGATGCCCGAGCGCCCGGGACACGCCGTGCTGCCGACAGTCCGCATTGCCGACCTGCGCCGCGAGTTCTCGCACGGTAGCCGCTCCATGTTCTCAAAACCCTTGATGGAGGGCTTGGAGCGCGTAGTCGAGCATCGCGAAAAGGCCGTGTTGCTGCACAACCGTCGCGGCTTTGCGCCTTTCCTGATGTGCCGCGAATGCGGCTGCGTGCCCACCTGCAACCACTGCTCCACCGCGCTCACGTACCACGAACGCACGCACACACTGCAGTGCCACACCTGCGGATCGTCCTGGCGCGTGCAGCCCTATCCCGCGCCCACGAGCCGTTGCCCCAAATGTGGCAGTCGCTACCTGGCAAAAATGGGTCTGGGCACGCAGCAGATCGAGGACGCACTGCACCAGATGCTTCCCGAGGACGTCGCCATTATTCGCATGGATGCCGATTCCACGCGCGGCAAGGATGCGCACAAAAAGCTGCTCGAGCAGTTTGATGCCGCCGATTGCGCGGTGCTGCTGGGCACCCAGATGATTGCAAAGGGCCTTGACTTTCCCGAGGTCACGCTGGTAGGCGTGGTCAATGCCGACTTTGCGCTAAAGCTGCCCGATTTTAGAGCGGGGGAGCGCGCCTACGATCTGCTGGAGCAGGTTGCAGGCCGTGCCGGCCGCGGCGATCGCCCCGGCGAGGTCATCATCCAGACCTACCTGCCCGAGGACCCGGTCATTCGCGCCGTCGCTGAGCATGACCGTTCGATCTTTACCGACTACGACCTGGACCAGCGCCGCGACGCGCTGTACCCGCCGTTTGTTCGCCTGGTCAACATCTTGGTGTGGTCGGCGAACCGAGACGAAGCGCAGGACTACATCGGGCGCATTGCAAAGCTCCTCAAGCGCCGTTGGCATGCTGCCGCGCCCGACTTTTTGCGGACGGGGAGTGCCGTGCCGCAGGTGCTGGGCCCGGCTTCGTGTGTAATCGAGAGAGCCAAGGACCGCTACCGCTTCCATCTGCTTGTGAAGTCGCCCGTGGGGTACCATGTCTCTGATGATATCGACGCCTGTCTCAAAGAGGTGGGCTCTGTGCGCGGCGTGAGCGTGAGTGTTGACGTCGACGCCTATGATTTGATGTAACAACCCGAAAGGATGGCCATGGAAGCCAACGGAATCGTACTGTCGCCCGACCCTCGTCTGCGCCAGGAGTGCGCCGTCATCGAGGAGATCACCCCGGCAATCGAAGCGCTTGCCGAGAAGATGAAGAAGATGATGTTCGAGAACGGCGGCTGTGGCCTGGCTGCTCCGCAGATCGGCGAGCTCATTCAGCTCGTCACTATCGACTGCGACTACAGCGACAAGAACGACTACGACCCGTACGTGCTCATCAACCCTGTCATTGTTGAGCAGAGCGACCATCTGGTGCCCTTTAGCGAGGGCTGCCTTTCCATTCCTGGCATTAGCTGCGAGATCGAGCGTCCCGACCATGTCGTCGTAGAGGCATATGACCTGGACGCCAACCTGATTCGCTACGAGGCCTCGGGCGATCTGTTCTGCGTGTGCCTGCAGCACGAGATTGATCACCTGCACGGCAACACCATGTTCGAGCGCCTTAAGCCCATGCAGAGGCTCAAGGCCGTCAAGGAGTACCAGGACGCCCTGGCCCGCGGCGCTCGACCGGGCGAGACGGAGTAGGTCCCACCGTCCCCGGTGCTGAGCGCCCACATATCATCCCGTGCTCAAACATTCTCGCTTTGCTGCGAAACTGCGCGCGGGACGATATGTGGGCGCTCAGCACCGGGGACTGCGTTGTTCTGGCCCGGTTTGCCCGGGTGCCGTTGGCCAGGGAGGGGCGTCTTCGCTGATAGGGGCTTTGT
>CABUHP010000257.1 GCA_902491415.1 uncultured Collinsella sp. | reverse complement strand
GGGTCACAACATTGCCTTTGGCGGTCGCATTATGGGCGACGGCCAGCCTAAGTACCTCAACACCGCCGAGACGAGCGTGTTTCATAAAAAGCGAAACCTCTACGGTTTTAATTGGGCCAAGGAGTTTATCGTCGCGCAGGATACCGCCATCGTGGTGGAGGGCTATACCGATTGCATCGCCTGCTGGGAGGCGGGGATTAAAAACGTTGTCGCCACGCTGGGCACCGCGCTCACGGAGCATCATGTAAAGACGCTCACCCGCTTTGCCAAGCGCATCGTGTATATGTTCGATGGCGATGCCGCGGGCCAGAAGGCCGCCCGCCGCGCGATTCAGTTTATCGAGCAGGATTCGATGGACCTGCGCTGCGTGGTACTGCCCGACGGCAACGACCCTATGGAGTTTATTACGGCGCACGGCGGCCAGGAGCTGCAGGCGCGCATCGACGCGGCCGAGCCGCTCATGGACTTTGTCTACCGTTCGCTGCAGGAGTCGAGCGACATCACCACGCCGGGCGGTCGCGCCAAGGCGCTCGAGGATGCGCTGACGCTCATCTATCCGCTGCGCGATAGCTATATGATCGACACGTACTTTATCCAGATTGCCGACCTGCTGGGTTTGGATCTGGAGACCGTGCGCGCGAGCTCGGGCCGTGTGTTTCGCGATGTCGCCAAGCGCGAGGATGCGGAACGACGTCGTGAGCAGAACTATGAGCGTCAACGCGCGCAAGCTGAGCGCGCGGGCAGCGCGGGCGGTCGGGCGTCTGGTTCGCAGGGGACGTCTCGCGGTGCCTGGGCCGCGGGTGCGACGCCACCGGTGTCCGCACCGGTCGAGGAGGACCCGTACGACTACGTCCCGCTCGATGCCTATGGTGCTGCACCAGTGGAGGCCGTCGACGATCTGCCGCCAATCGATGTGCCTGATGGTATGGGCGCTGCGCCCGCCGGTGCCCCGGCAGACGCCTCGGCCCCTATGGTGCTGACCGATTTGGAACGCAAGTCCTTGGCGGGGGAGCGCGAGCTGTTGACGATGCTTACGAGCTACCCCGACCTGTTCCGCACATATGCCGACCGTATCTGCTCCATCGAGTGGGTGGATCCGCGCCACGAGTCCATCGCGTGGGCCGTGCTGGCGACGCCGCCGGGAACCGATCCTGCAGCCTGCATGGATGCGGCGCGCTCGGTGTGTCCCGAGGCGGCAACGCTTGTGAGCGCCGGGCGCATCTCCGCGACGAGCAAACACCCTACCGAGACGAACATCGTGTTCATGCTCGATACGCTCGAGCTCTACACCATCAAGCGCCGCATGCGTGCCGCACAGGCCAAGCTGCGCCAGGACCGTTCGCTCGATGATGAGGCCCGCCGCGCGCTGACCGTGCAGGCCGCGCAGGATTCGCAGCGTCAACGCGAACTGCAAAAGTCGATCGGCGGCGTGGCGGACCCGTTCCGTTTGATCGGTCTGGAGACCGCAGGCACCGAATAGGCCTAGATGTTGTGGTCAACCATCGTATTCTCGCCTATATCCAGTCCTCTTTTTGGGTATAGACGTCTATGTGTGTGCTAAAGTATTGAGTCCTGTGGACTATGAAGGGAGAATCTGTGCCAAAAAAGACTGAGAGCACGGGTACTGGGCTGGAATCCTACGTTGCAAAGCTCATGGGCAACGGCTCAAACAGGACTTCGGTAACCGAGGACGAGATTCAGGTCGCCCTGAAGGATATCGATGTTTCTGACGAGCAGCTCACCGCGGTGTATTCCGCGCTGCGCAACAGCGGCATCCAGATTATCTCCGCGAGCGGTAACGACGACGCCCCCATGGACGTCGACGATGACGATAACGATACCGATACCGACGATTTCGATGACGACGACGAGCACGATTCCGGCTCGCTCGACGATCATGAGCTCAAGATGGCCCGTCAGGCCGACGCCGAGATGGGTTCTTCCAAGAGCAAGAAGAAGCGCACCGTGCGCACGTCCCGTTCACGCTCGCGCGTGCGTGGCATCGATGCCTCCACGGTGATGCTGACCGGCGATCCGGTTCGTATGTACCTCAAGGAGATCGGCAAGGTCGACCTGCTGACCGCTTCCGAAGAGGTCGATCTGGCTATGAAGATCGAGGCCGGTCTTGAGGCCACCGAGAAGCTCGAGGCTGCCGATGCCGGTGAGCTCGAGCTCACGCGTGCCGAGATGCGTCGTCTTACGCGCATTGAGAACGTCGGCCTCGAAGCCAAGCAGGCACTCATCAGCGCAAACCTGCGTCTGGTTGTCTCCATTGCCAAGCGCTATGTCGGCCGCGGCATGCTGTTCCTTGACCTGATCCAGGAGGGCAACCTCGGTCTGATCCGCGCCGTTGAGAAGTTCGACTACCAGAAGGGCTTTAAGTTCTCCACGTA
>CABUHP010000256.1 GCA_902491415.1 uncultured Collinsella sp. | reverse complement strand
CGAGGCCAACGTCGACATCCGCGACATTACGCAGTCCATTATCGAGGACATCTTCACCATGACCATGCTGGCCGATACCGCCGAGTCCAAGCTCGACTTCGCCGAGCTGCAGAAGGCGCTGGCCGAGGCCGGCGAGCTTTCGGGCGTCAACGTGTCCATCCAGCGCGAGGACGTCTTCAACTTTATGTACCGCCTGTAGCGAGCAAGCCGCTGGGGATAGCCTGACGCGCGCATGCCCATGCAAGTCACCCCGATGCGGCCCGGAGAGGAGCGCGCATGGCCTACGACGCCAAGAAAATCTATTACCGCTTCGATGACCACTTGAGCCGACTGGTTCTGGATTACGAAGCAAGCCGCCAGATTTCGTCTGAAAGCGAAAGCCTCTACCACGGCCTGCCGACCGCCCCGTACGACGAGGACCTGTTTGTCGAGCACAATGTCAAGCGCGGCCTGCGCAATGCCGACGGCTCGGGCGTGGTCGCGGGCCTCACTCGTATCTCGGATGTGCACGGCTACAACAAGGTCGACGGAAAGGTCGTGCCCGATCAGGGCAAGCTCACGCTTCGCGGCTACAGCATCGAGGACCTGGTCAACAACGCCCAGGCCGAGAATCGCTACGGCTACGAGGAAGTCGCCTATCTGCTTATCACGGGTTCGCTGCCCAACAAGGAAGAGCTCGACGGCTTTTGCGAGCGCCTGGGCGCCTTTAGACATCTGAGCGACGAGTACGTTAAAGAGTTCCCTATGACCACGGTGTCGTCGAGCATCATGAATGTGCTCCAGCGCGCCGTGTTGCTGCTTTACGCCTTCGACGCCGAGCCCGACGTAATTACGCCCGAGCATGAGATCGACGTCGCCATCTCCATGCTCGCCCGTCTCCCCCGCATCGCCGCCTTCGCACACATGGCCTCGGTCGCCAAGCTTCGCGGCTCCGAGGTTCATGTACCGCACCCCACACCCGGCCTCTCCACCGCCGAGACCATCCTGCAGGTGTTGCGCGGCGGCATGGCATTCACCCGCGACGAAGCCATGCTGCTCGACGTTATGCTCATGCTGCATGCCGAGCACGGCGGCGGCAACAACTCCACCTTCGCCTGCCGCGTGCTGTCGTCTTCGGCCACCGACCCGTATTCCGCCTACGCCGCGGCTATCGGCTCGCTCAAGGGCCCGCGCCACGGCGGCGCCAATGCCAAGGTCGTGTCTATGCACGAGGACATCCGCGCGCATGTCTCCAACTGGGAGGACGAGGACGAGGTCGCGGCCTACCTGGGCAAGATCCTCGACAAGCAGGCCTTCGACGGCACGGGCCTCATCTACGGCATGGGCCACGCCGTCTATACGCTCAGCGACCCGCGCGCCGAGGTCTGCCGCCGTTACGCGCGCTCACTGGCAGCCAAAAAGGACTTGGGCGAAGAGTTCGCACTCATCGAGCGCATCGAGCGCCTGGCACCGCAGGTGATGCGCGACCACGGCATGACCAAGCCTATCTGCGCCAACATCGACCTGTACACAGGCTTTATCTACAAGATGCTCGGCGTGCCCGAGACGCTTTTTACGCCGCTTTTCGCCGTCGCCCGCATGGCCGGCTGGTCGGCACACCGCATGGAAGAGCTCTTCTGCGCGCATCGCATCATCCGCCCGGCATACCGTCCGGTGATCGAGCCGCTGGAATACAAGCCGCTCGCCGACCGCTAGGACGGACCGTTATAGAACCCGAGCGTGGCCAGGGCATCACCGCCCTCGGCCACGCTTTTTATGCCAGCAGAAAGGGCTGCATCAAATGATTGTGTTTTCCGATATGGATGGAACGCTGTTGACGAGCGATAAGCAGATGAGCGATGCCACCTGGGCGATGCTCGACGAGCTCGCTCGACGCGGGATTGAATTTGTGCCCTGCACGGGACGTCCGCTGTCGGGCATCTTTGAGCCCATCCTCGCCCATCCCGCCGTGCACTATGCCGTCTGCGCCAATGGCGCCAGCGTCTGGCAGCTCGACGACGATGTGCCCACCGACGCTTCGCGCGCCACGCGCATCTTGAGCCGACCGCTCGATTGCGGCATTGCCCATCGCATCCGCCGCATCGCCGCCGGCCACGATGTGACCTTCGATATCTTCGCGGACGGGCAGTGCTTCCTCCCCCGCTCGCTCTACACGCGCCTGGATGAGTTCTGCGGCGGCGACCCCCACATCGCGGCTTCGCTCAAGCGCACACGAACACCGATCGACATGGATATCGACAGCAAGATCGACGAGGTCGAGACGCTCGAACGCATCGCCATGTACTGGCACGACCCGGCCGATCGCGACGCCATCGCGGCGGAGCTCGACACGCTCGGAGGCATTGAGGTCACGCGTTCGTACGCCATGAATATCGAGGTCATGGGCGAGGGCGCCACCAAG
>CABUHP010000255.1 GCA_902491415.1 uncultured Collinsella sp. | reverse complement strand
GCTTTACAAACGACATGCCGTCCTCGTCACGGTAGTCATTAAAGGTGCGGCGCACGTCGCCGGTCGCATCGATCATATCGAGCTTCTTCGCCACCGCCGGCAGCAGCGAGCCCTGCACCACAATGCTCGACACGGCAATCACAAACACCAGGTCAAATAGGTCGTGTCCGCCAGGAACGCCGGCAACCACGGCAAAGAGACTAAAGACGACCGAAGCTGCTCCGCGCAGGCCCGCCCAGCTTACGAGTGCGACCTGGCGGGGGTTTGTCTTAAAGGACGCCAGGAGCACGCCGACGGCGATGGGACGGCTCACGAAGAGCATAAACGCCATGAGCGCCAAGCCCGGCAGCAGCATCTGCGGCAGGCGCGCGGGCGTTACGAGCAGGCCGAGCAAGAAGAAGATTGTCATCTCTGCCATCTCGGTGAGGGTGTCAAAGAAGTGCGCCATCTCGACCTTGCCGGTGATGTCGCTGGCACCCAGCACAATGCCGGCCAGGTATACAGCCAAAAAGCCGTTGCCGCCCAGATAGCTTGGTAGCGCGTAGGCAACGATCGCCACGGCGAACAAAAAGATGGTCTGCGCGCCCTCGGCCGTTGCGTGCGCGCGTTCAATCAGGCGGCCCGCCGCCCAGCCGATGGCAAGGCCCAGGCCCGCGCCCAGGATAATCTGCTTGGCCAGCAGTGCGGGAATGTTGATGTCGCCGCCGGCCGCGAGTGTGGCGAGCACGGCGGTGAGCATATAGGCGACGGGATCGTTGGAGCCCGATTCGACCTCGAGCAGCGAGTCGGTGCCGCCCCTCAGCGACAGGCTGTGCTCGCGCAGAACGCTAAAGACGCTGGCCGCGTCGGTGGATGCCACGACTGATCCCAGCAGCAGGCCGCCGATCCAGTCGAAGCCCAGCACAAAGCGGGCGAACACGCCGGTGATGCCCGCGGTGATGACGACGCCGAGCGTGCTCAGCAGCACCGCGGGCACGGCGACGGGCTTGGCGCGGTCGATGTTGGTGTTAAAGCCGCCGTAGAACATGATGAACAGCAGCGCCGTGCTGCAGACGGTTTCGGTGAGTCCGTAGTCGCCAAAGTCGATATGCGCCGGGCCGTTGACGCCCAACAGCATGCCGAGCGCGATAAAGATGAGCAGGGTGGGGAAGGGGAGCTTTTTGCCGACGGGTTTGATGGTCAGGCACAAAATGATGACGAGGCCGATAAAAAGAAGGATCTGGTTCATGGATGGTGTCCGCTCCTGGGTGGTTGGCGTGGCACGGTCAGTTGTCTGCGGTTATTTGTACCCAAAGATGGTGGGTTTATGGGGTTGGATTGCGGGCGTGCGCGATATCGTCATAGACGGCTGCCGTCTTTGCCTCTGCTCGGAAACCCTTTCCAGCTTTATTGCAACGGAGTACAATGGGTAACGTTTAAGTTCAACTTGAAGTTTTAGTTGCGGCACCGGGCTTCGGCCGCAATGCAAGGAGAGGCGTACCATGGCGATCTATGTGACATCTGATGCTCACGGGCACGTGCGTGCGCTTGACGAGGCCCTGTCTAAGATCTCGTTGACGTCCGACGACACGCTGTACGTGCTGGGCGACATGATCGATCGCGGGCCCGATCCGGTCGGCGTTATTAAGCTCGTGCGCTCGCTGCCCAACGCCCACGTGCTCAAGGGTAATCACGAGCAGATCATGCTCGATGCCATCATTGGTCAGGATCCGCTCGATGCCGAGACCTGGGATATCAACGGTGGCTGGACGACGCGCGAGCAGCTCAACGACATGGAATTTGAGGCATATGAGGAGCTCGTGCGATGGATGGCCGCGCTGCCGCTCTACGCGGTGGTCGAGACCGAGGAGCGCCCGTATCTGCTGGTACATGCTGGAATCGAGATGAAGGCGGCGCGCGCGTTTTTGCTTGAGCATGGCGTCGATTGTGCCGATGGCGTTGGAGCGGTGGGTGCCGATCGCGAGCTGCTGCAGCAGATGCTCGCGGTACAGTCGTCCGATGACCTGCTGTGGATTCGTCACGGCTATTGGGATGCCCCGACGGGGCTGCTTTCTACCGAGGGTAAGGGCCCGGTCGTTGTGAGCGGTCACACGCCAACGGTGTCGCTCGGGCGTTATTGCGAGGTCGGTGGTCTTGCGGGGCTCGACGAGGAGTCGGGCCGCGGGCAGATCGTGCGCCTGGGCGGCGAGGATGCCGCCGGTGTGCCCGATCGCATCGACATCGACTGCGCTGCCGCCACCGGCTCCGAGTTCGGTCGCGTGGGCATCCTGCGGCTCGATGATGGGGCGGAGTTCTACGCGAACATCAACCCGGGCGAATAATCGGTGCAAGGGGTAGCTAATTTGGGACGGGACTTTTTTGACTACTTTTGCCCTTCTGCCCGCTAATTGACTTCTCTCGGACGGGGATTAAATAATCATTTGGCTACCCGCTGGCTAAGTGAGTAGA
>CABUHP010000254.1 GCA_902491415.1 uncultured Collinsella sp. | reverse complement strand
CAGGGCCGGCGCCCATGTTGTCCGGGTGCAGGGTACGGCCAGTGCCGCCACCAGAAGCGACGGAGAAGTACTTCTTACCAGCCTCGAGGCGCTCCTTCTTGTAGGTGCCAGCGACGGGGTGCTGGAAGCGCGTGGGGTTGGTGGAGTTACCGGTGATCGAGATGTCGACGTTCTCGTGCCACATGATGGCAACGCCCTCGCGGACGTCGTCGGAGCCGTAGCAGTTAACGGCAGCGCGGGGACCATCGGAGTAGGGGATGGTCTCGACGACCTTGAGTTCGCCCGTGTAGTAGTCGAACTGGGTCTTCACATAGGTGAAGCCGTTGATGCGGGCGATGATCTGGGCGGCGTCCTTGCCCAGACCATTGAGAATAACGCGCAGCGGCTTCTTGCGAGCCTTGTTGGCGTTCAGAGCCAGGCCGATAGCGCCCTCAGCGGCAGCGAAGGACTCGTGACCGGCCAGGAAGGCGAAGCACTCGGTGTCGTCGGAGAGCAGCATAGCGCCCAGGTTGCCGTGGCCCAGACCGACCTTGCGGTCCTCGGCGACGGAGCCGGGAACGGTGAAGGCCTGGATGCCCTCGCCGATGATGGCGGCAGCCTCAGAAGCGGTCTTGGCGCCACGCTTGACAGCGAGAGCGCAGCCGAGGGTGTAGGCCCACTCGGCGTTCTGGAAGGCGATGGACTGGGTGTTGTTGACGATCTCACGCGGGTTGAAGCCCTTGTCGGTGCAGATCTGCAGAGCTTCCTCGAGGGAGGCGATGCCGTTGTCGGCGAGGCACTTGTTGATCTTGTCAGCGCGGCGCTCGTAACCTTCGAACGTAACAGTCATAGTTATTTCCCTCCCTTTCTACTCGTGAACCGGGAACACGCTGGCGACGGAGTGAGTCTCCTCGTCGGTGCGCGGGTCGATGTACTTGGCAGCGTTCTCCCACTGACCATAGTGGCCCATAGCGCCAGCGATGGCCTCCTCGGGGGTCTTGCCGGCCTTGACGGCGTCGGTGAACTTGCCGAGGTTCAGGAACTCGAACGCGATGATCTCGTTCTTGTCGTTGAGAGCCATGCGGGTGACGTAGCCCTGAGCGAGCTCGAGGTAACGAGCGCCCTTGGCCTTGGTGCCGAACATGGTGCCGACCTGAGAGCGAAGGCCCTTGCCGAGGTCGTCGAGGGAGGCGCCCACGGGCAGGCCGCCCTCGGAGAACGCGGTCTGGCTGCGGCCGTAAACGATCTGCAGGAAGATCTCGCGCATAGCAACGTTGATGGCGTCGCAGACGAGGTCGGTGTTGAGGGCCTCGAGGATGGTCTTACCGGGAAGAATCTCGGAAGCCATGGCGGCAGAGTGGGTCATGCCCGAGCAGCCGATGGTCTCAACGAGGGCCTCCTCGATGATGCCGTCCTTGACGTTCAGCGTGAGCTTGCAGGCGCCCTGCTGAGGTGCGCACCAACCCACACCGTGCGTAAGACCGGAGATGTCGGAAATCTCCTTAGCCTGGACCCACTTGCCCTCCTCGGGGATGGGTGCGGGGCCGTGGTATGCACCCTTGGCAACGGGGCACATGTTCTCCACTTCCTGTGAGTACTGCATGCCTCTCCTCTCTATCGTGTTGGCGTCCCGTCTGGGGGTCGTGGCTGGCGATTGCCGGGCGACCCTTCGAAAGGGACATGACATGCAGCCCCTATAATACCGCGAAATGCACGGAATATTCGGCGAACGGCTCAGTTTTCGTAGCGAGAAGTCCGGAAGTTTTAATTGAAACGGTTTAACGCTATGTTCTGTGGTCGCGAACTTCCGTAGAGGGGGTCCGTCTTTGGCAAGCTTTTGGTCAGCTCTTGTAAGCGTTGCAGGGGTTGACCTGTTGCAACGGTGCCGTTCGCCGCCTGTTTACTGCCTTTGGCCGCGCGAGTGTATTGTTTTGCGTGAATGTTTTGATGGCACGCTTCAATCGTGCTGTATTGGATGGCAAGCAGATCCCGGCGAAGGGAGCGCCATGCAGCGCGTTTGGAGAACGGTTACCGGCTTTTATCATGTCTGTGCCCGCGGTACGGGCAAGCGGCTCATCTTTGAGGGCGATGAAGACCGGTGGGAGTTTTTGGAGCTGATGCGCGAGTGCTGCCGCGAGGAGGGCGTGACGGTTATCGCTTGGTGCCTTATGGGCAATCACGTGCATTTGGTGCTTTCAGATTACGAGGACGCGATGAGCGCGGCGATGCACCGGTTGCTTTTGACGTACGCGCGGCGGTTCAATAAACGCACGGGGCGCACAGGGCATCTGTTCCAGAACCGTTTTGACCGGCGCTCGCTCGATACCGACTGGCAAGTGATGGAGGCTATTCGCTCCGTTCACGCCGATCCGCAGGAGGCGGGCATGAGCCTAATCGAGCGTTACCCCTGGAGCAGCTTTGCGGAGCATCTGCGCGCTTACGACAGTGATGCGGCAGATGCCACGAGGGGATTTTCTGATCCTTCTTGCGT
>CABUHP010000253.1 GCA_902491415.1 uncultured Collinsella sp. | reverse complement strand
GTTCGTGCTGCACGACGGCCCTCCGTACGCCAACGGCCCGATCCACATCGGCCATGCCATGAACAAGATCTCCAAGGACATGATCAACCGTTACTGGATGATGCAGGGCTATGAGGTTCCCTATGTTCCCGGTTGGGACTGCCACGGTCAGCCGATCGAACATAAGGTCGAGGAGAAGCTCGGCACCGAGAAGTTCAACCAGACCTCCACGGCTAAGATCCGCGAGCTTTGCAACAAGTTCGCTGTCGAGAACATCGAGCTCCAGAAGGCTTGCTTCCGTCGCCTTGGCGTGCTTGGCGACTGGGACAACCCGTATCTGACGCTCTATCACCAGCATGACGCCGCCGACATTGAGGTCTTCAAGGCCATGTTCGACAAGGGCATGATCTATCGCGGCCACAAGCCCGTCCACTGGTGCAAGCACTGCCACACCGCGCTGGCCGAGGCTGAGATCGAGTACTCCGACGAGACGAGCCCGTCCATCTTCGTGCGCTTTGAGATGACCTCCAAGCCCGCCGGTCTCGAGAACTTCGACGGCCCGGTCGACTTTATCATCTGGACGACCACGCCGTGGACCATCCCCTCCGACCAGGCAGTTTCCCTCAAGCCCGGTGCCGCCTACGTCGCTGTTGAGCACGACGGCCGCGCCGAGGTCATGCTCGAGGACCTGGCTCCTAAGTGCTGCGAGGAGTTTGGCTGGGAGTACACTCCGGTTATGGTCGACGGCAAGCCCTATGTGGTTCCCGCCGAGACCTTCCACCATATCCACTACAAGCAGCCGATCTTCGACGGTGTCGAGGGCGTGGCGCTGCTGGCCGATTACGTCGGTGTCGATGACGGTACCGGTATTGTCCACAACTCGCCCGGCCACGGCGTCGACGACTACTTTGCCTGCCTCAAGGAGGGCATCACCGACATCTGCATGCCGGTCGATGACGACGGCAAGTTCTATACCGGCGAGGAGTTTGGCACCGGTGGCCCCTTCAGCGGTATGGACACCGATGAGGCCAACCCGCACATCATCGAGTTCCTGCGCGAGCGCGGTACCCTAGTCCTCGAGAAGAAGATCACGCACAGCTATCCGCACTGCTGGCGTTGCAAGCACCCGGTGCTCTTCCGTGCTACCGACCAGTGGTTTGTCTCGATGGACAAGACCGGTTTGCGCGAGCAGGCTGGCAAAGAGGTCCGCGAGAACGTCAAGTGGTATCCGGCCCACGCGGCCAACCGCATCGGTGCCATGGTCGAGCAGCGTCCCGACTGGTGCATCAGCCGTCAGCGCAACTGGGGCGTGCCTATCCCCAGCTACACTTGCGCCGACTGCGGCGAGAAGGTCATGAACGACGCCACGCTCGACGCCGTCATCAAGCTCTTCCACGAGAAGGGCTCCGACGCCTGGTTCACCGACGCTCCCGAGAGTTACCTGGGCGAGGCTTGCGTTTGCCCCAAGTGTGGCGGCCATCACCTCAAGGCCGATAAGGACATTCTCGACGTGTGGTGGGACTCCGGCGTGTCCTGGAAGGCCGTCTGCGAGTATCGACCCGAGCTTGAGTACCCGGCTGACGTGTATCTCGAGGGCTCCGACCAGCATCGCGGTTGGTTCCAGAGCTCGCTGCTCACCTCGGTGGGTGCCAACGGCCATGCTCCGTACAAGGCGGTCGTCTCGCAGGGCTTCACGCTCGATGGCCAGGGCCGCAAGATGTCCAAGTCGCTCGGCAACGTCATCGACCCCAACAAGGTCTGCGACGAGATGGGCGCTGACATCATCCGTCTCTGGGTTGCCTCCGTCGACACCAGCTCCGACGTCTCCATCGACCATGAGATTCTCGCTCGTACGTCCGATGCCTATCGTCGTTTCCGCAACACGCTGCGCTTCTTGCTCTCCGAGCTCGAGGGTCAGTTTGAGCCCGAGACCGACGGCGTCGCCTTTGCCGACCTGCTGCCGCTCGACAAGCTCATGGTTGCCCGTCTGACCCAGGTTCAGGCCGAGGTCGACGATGCCTACGCCAGCTACGAGTTCCCGCGCGCCTACCGTGCGCTTTACGACTTCGTGGTTACCGAGCTCTCCAACGTGTACCTCGACGCCCTGAAGGATCGTCTGTACTGCGACAAGCCCGGCTCGCTCGAGCGCCGCAGTGCCCAGACCGTGCTGGCCGAGCTCTTCTCGATGCTCATGCGCGACCTGCAGCCGATCCTGTCCTACACGGTCGACGAGGCCATGGCCTATGCGCCCGCCGGCTGCGTCGATCACCAGAAGTACGCCGCGCTGCTCGATTGGTACAAGTCGCCCATCACGGTCGACGAGGCCAATGAGTTTGAGGGCGTGCTCGAGGCTTCGCTCGAGCTCCGTAGCGCCGTGACCAAGGCCCTTGAGGATGCCCGCTCCGCCGGCGCCTTCACTAAGAGCCAGCAGGTCCGCGTCAAGGCAGTCGTTCCCGCCGAGATGTACGCGCTGCTGACCGCTCGATTCGGCACGGTTTGGTCCAGGCCGGTATTGTGGAGAGCCT
>CABUHP010000252.1 GCA_902491415.1 uncultured Collinsella sp. | reverse complement strand
TTGCGTGCATAAACCAGTCGAAAACGCCGAGCGCCCTCGCATCATCGGCTAACGGCGAGGAAACGCCACTTTATCAAGATAAAGCAGGTTAGACGGGCCGTGCCGAAGGGACGTTGGACCCTTCAACCAACTTCAACGCCTGTTGAACATTAATGCATACACCATTGGTATGTTTGATGAGATTTTTGTCCTCTGTCACGACGTAATCGGCATCAATGCGATTGGCGACGCCCAGCATCAGGTCGTCCTCAAAGTCGTTGTGATGATACTTGAACACAAAGGAGTCGAAGACCTCGTCTGCACCGACCGAGGCAATAATCGACTTTTGCCGAATCAGGCGAACGCACGCCCACGCTGTCTCGTCGGCACCGGCGATGGCTTCGGGAGTGAGAGCCCCCTCACGGCGGGCGTCGGCCTTCATCGTCCTTCCCAGAATGTAATAGACGTCTTTGACAGACAGGGAGGACGAGAAGAGGACGATATCCTCCGCTTCCGCCGCGCGAGAAAGGAGCTCGACTATCGGCCTGGTCGCATTCGTGCGAGCGAGAAAGTAATCTAGCCAGACGTTCGTGTCGATCAACAGCTTGAGCACACGTTTCGTTCCGACGCCGCTCATAATTCGATCCAATCGCTGAATCTCTCGCTCATCATTTGATCGTATAACTCGTCGTAATCAAAGGCTTCATCGGGGCTCGGCCTCTGAATCGAGAACCGCTCATAAAAATTCGAAATTAACGCAGCCCCTTCCGAGACGCGGGACGAACTCGCCTTCGATCGTATGTCGTCAGGCAGGACTTCGTCATCATTCTTTTTTGCGACGGGCATATGACCGTTCTCGGTCAAGTACTGCCACAGCTCCCTCACAGCTTGTGACGGCGTCATGCCGATATGCGCCAGCACGGCGTCCCCAGCCTCTTTGAGTTGGCGATCCATGCGCACATTCATCTGGACCGGCCGTGAGTCGAGTACCGATATTGGCATGCTAGCTCCTTCTGCTATACATATTTATATTTCGAGTATAGCACCATTTACTCATAAAAAAGGGGCGCCCCGACAGGAGTGCCCCTTCGCAAAGCTATGTTACGCCCTACAGCGCGCCGGAACCGGCTTGCATCATGCCGCCGGGGCCCGAGGTCACGCCGCCGCTCACGGGCGCGGCGTTGCCGGTGTGCGGTGCCGCCGGAGCGGTATCGCCACCGAGCGTGCCCGCCGGACGCGGTGCCGGGATCTCGCCCGTGCCGTGGCTAAAGACGAACTTGCCGTCGGCCACGTCGCACAGGACGGTATCGCCCTCGCCCCACTCGCCGGCCAGCAGCTCCTCGGACAGCGGGTCCTCGATGAGCTTTTGGATGGCGCGGCGCAGCGGACGCGCGCCATTGGTGAGGTCAGTGCCCTCGGCCACGATCTTGTCGTAGGCCGCATCGGTGAGCTTGATGTTCATGCCATTAGCGATCAGGCGCTGACGCAGGTCGTCCACTAGCAGGTGCGCGATCTTGGTCAGGTTCTCGCCCGAGAGCTTCTGGAACACCACAATGTCGTCGATACGGTTGAGCAACTCGGGGCGGAACAGGCGCTTGAGCTCGCCCATCGCGCGGCCCTTGATCTCGCTCGACGTGAGACCTTGCTCGCCGGTGGTGCCAAAGCCAACGCTCGCATCCTGCGCGATCTCGCGGGCGCCCACGTTGGACGTCATGATAATCACGGTATTGCGGAAGTCGACCGTCTTGCCCTGGCTATCAGTCAGGCGACCCTCCTCCAGCACCTGCAACAAAATGTTGAAGATGTCGGGGTGCGCCTTCTCGATCTCGTCGAACAGCACGACCGAGTACGGGTGACGACGAACGGCCTTGGTAAGCTGACCGCCCTCGTCGTGGCCCACATAGCCCGGGGGGCTACCGATGAGCTTGGAGACCTCGAACTCACTGCCAAACTCCGACATATCGAAGCTGATGAGCGCGTCCTTGCTGCCAAAGAGATACTCGGCGAGCGTCTTGGCGAGCTCGGTTTTGCCCGTGCCGGTGGGGCCCAGGAAGATAAAGCTGCCGCCGGGGCGACGCGGGTCCTTGAGCGGCGAGCGGCTGCGGCGCACGGCCTTGGCAACGGCCTCGACGGCCTCGTCCTGACCGATGATGCGCGTCTTGAGCACGCTTTCAGCCTGCAGCAGGCGGCGGCTCTCGCTCTCGGTGAGCGAGGACACCGGCACGCCCGAGGTCACGGACACGATGTCGGCAATCTGGGAGACATCGATGGTGAGCGGGCTGGCGTCGAGCTCGGCCGTCCAGGCAGCCTTGGCCTCGGCGAGCTCAATCTCGGCAGCCTTTTGCTGCTCGGTGATCTCGGCTGCCTTGTTCATGTCGTCGCTCTCGGTGGCCTCCTGCGCGGCGGCCTTAAGCTCCTCCACGCGATGCTCGGCCTCGCGCACCGGCTCGGGCGCGCGGTTGGCGGCGATGCGGGCGCGGGCGCCGGCCTCGTCAATGAGGTCGATGGCCTTATCGGGCAGGAAGC
>CABUHP010000251.1 GCA_902491415.1 uncultured Collinsella sp. | reverse complement strand
TTGTAGCTGCCCCCGGTCACGCCGGGGGCGGGCTTGTTGGCAATGATGACGCCCGCCGCGCCCACGACCTCGGCGGAGCGCACGATGGCGCCAAAGTTGCCGTCGTCGGTCACATGGTCGAGCACGACGACGAGCGCCGGACCGTCGCCCGCACGGTCGAGGATATCGGCAACATCGGCATAGGGGAAGCTGCCAACCTCGAGCGCAATGCCCTGGTGAGCGCCATGGCTCGACAGCGCGTCGAGCTGCGCGCGCGGCACATACTTAATGCGGACACCTGCGGCGTTGAGGTCGTCGACCAGGTGCGACAAGGCGGCATCGCGCTCCCCGCCCTCAGCGATGAGCGCGCACTTGACGGGAAAGCCGGTACGCAGCGCCTCGGCGGCAGCACGGCGACCTTCGATAAACTCGCCCTTGGGAACCTGGACGTTATCGCGGCTACGCTCGCGCTGCGGGCGAGCAGCCTGTGAGCGCTCGCGCTGGCCCTTGGGAGCGGCAGCGCGGTCGTTGCGGCGAATCGGACGCGAGCCAGAAGCAGCCTGCTTGCCTCCACGCGGTGCACGCTTGCGATTGTCGGCCATAAAACGGCCTCCTTAAAAAGATAACGAACAAGAATCGACCGTCCGAGCCACGGCACCTTGCCTTTCAATCGTCGGGCATGACCACCAGGTCTATGCCCTCCTCTTTCAAGGCAATCTGCCGCACCTCGAACGGTCGACAAATACTAGAGACTCTTAATACGAGTGCCGGCGGCGGTATCCTCGATCGTCAGCCCGAGGTCCTTGAGCTGGTCGCGGATGGCGTCGGCCAGATCCCAGTTCTTGGCGGCGCGGGCTTCGGCGCGGGCCTCGAGAATCTTGGCAGCGGCCTCGTCCACGTCGTCACCCGTATAGGCGACCAAACCGGCGGCAACGCCCAGCAGGCCCAGCGGCAGCTCGACCTTGGGCTCGGGGAGCTCAACGCCAAGCGTATCGAGCAGCTCGGCCAGCGTGTCGGCGGCGGCAAGCGCGGCGGCCTTGTCGGCAGCGTCGCCCGCCTGCTCCAGGTACTGGTTGCACTCGGTCACAAAGCCAAAGACGGCACCCATGGCACCAGCGGTGTTAAAGTCGTCGTCCATGCACACCTTAAAGGTGGCACGGGTCTCGGCGGCCTTGGCGGCAAACGCTTCGGATGCTGCCTCATCGGCATCGGCCGTCGCATGGTTCGCGGCCCAGCGCAGGTTCTCGACCGTACCGGCGATACGCGTGAGCGAGTTCTCGGCACCCTCCAGGCGCTCCCAAGAGAAGTCGAGCGGCGAGCGATAGCTCGTCTGCAGCATCAACAGGCGCAGGGCGGCAGCGGAGTGCTGCTCGAGAACCTCGGCCAGCGTAAAGAAGTTGCCGAGCGACTTGGACATCTTCTCGCCATCTACCAGCAGCATGCCCGTGTGCATCCAAGTGTTGGAGAAGCCCTGGTGCCAGGCGCAGGTGGCCTGGGCGCACTCGTTCTCGTGATGCGGGAAGGCAAGGTCGGAGCCGCCGCCGTGGATGTCGATCGGAGTGCCCAGGTAGCGATGCACCATGGCGGCGCACTCGGTGTGCCAACCGGGACGGCCCTCGCCCCAGGGGCTCGGCCAGCTGGGCTCGCCGGGCTTAGCGGCCTTCCACAGGGCAAAGTCGAGTGGGTCGTTCTTGTCCTCGTTCTCCTCGATGCGCGCGCCAACCATAAGGTCGTCGATGTTGCGGCCCGAGACCTGACCATAGTTGGGATCGCTGCGCACGGCAAAGTACACATCGCCGTTATCGGCTGCGTAAGCGTGGCCCTGCTCGATAAGCGTCTTGATCATGGCGATCATGGGGCCGATCTCCTTGGTGGCGCGGGGGCGCACATCGGGATCGAGTACGTTGGCGGCGCGCATGACGCCGATGAACTTATCGGAGAACTCCGTCGCGACCTCGGCAGCCGTACGGCCCTGCTCGTTGGCGCGCTTGATGATCTTGTCATCGACATCGGTGAGGTTCTGGGCGAACGTGACCTCGTAGCCGCTCGCGATGAGCCAGCGACGAATCACATCGAAGCTGATGAACGTGCGGGCATTGCCGATGTGGATGTTGTCGTAGACCGTGGGGCCGCACACGTACATGCGGACCTTGCCGGACTCGATCGGCTGGAACTCTTCCTTTTTATGGGTAGCGCTGTTGTAGATACGCATTCGTTACTCCTTAACGGTTTTCTGTAGCAGGCAGACGGCCCAGGCGCCGATTCCCTCGCCCTGGCCTTCCCAACCGAGCTTTTCGGTCGTAGTGGCGGCGACGCCCACGTTTTCCACGTCAACGCCCAGGGCATGGGCAAGGTTGGCGCGCATGGCATCGCGGTGCGGGGTGATCTTGGGTTGCTGACAGGCAATGGTGCAGTCGGCATCGACAAACTCAAAGCCCAGCTCACGCGCATAGTCCATCACGCGAGCAAGCAGCACCATCGAATCGGCACCCTCGTAGGCGGGATCGGTGTCGGGAAATAGCTTGCCGATGTCTCCCCCGCGGCAGGCGCCCAG
>CABUHP010000250.1 GCA_902491415.1 uncultured Collinsella sp. | reverse complement strand
ACGAGCACACACGCGCAACCTCGGCAATCGCGCTTGCGGCGCAAGTCGTCTCGTAATCGGGCGCAGCGCCGAGCGGCGCCTCCATAAGCTCCGCCTGAGAAACCACGTCGAGCGAGCGACCATGCGCGAGCAGCATATCAACGGTGCAGAAGAGCTCGCAACGGGCCGCAAGGCGACCGCCAGGCTTACGTGCGCCCTTGGCCACGGCACGCACCTGCCGCCCCCGTTCGTCGAGCATCGTCAAAATCAGGTCGGTTTCCTTGAGCTTCGTCTTGTCGAGGACAAGCACCTTTGTGCGATATGTGCGAGAGCCTGCCATGAACGCCGAGGCTTAATCTTCGGCGTTATAGCCAAAGCGGCGGATTTGCGCCTCGTCATCGCGCCAGCCGGCCTTAACCTTCACGTCGAGCTCCAAAAAGACCTGAGTGCCAAAGATACGCTCAAGATCGCGACGGGCATCGATGCCGATATGCTTAATCATCTCGCCGCCCTTGCCGATGATGATGCCCTTCTGCCCCTCGCGCTCGACGTAAATCGTGGCGTGCACGCGCAGGACCTTCTTAGTCTGCTCGAGCGCGTCACAGATGACGCCCACGGAGTGAGGGATCTCGTCGCGGGTGCGACGCAGGACCTTCTCGCGCACAAACTCGGCCACGAGGGTCTCGTCGGACGCGTCGGTGCCCATGTCCTCGGGGAACCAACGCGGGCCCTCGGGCAAGAAGTGAGCGACGGTCTCGATAAACGCATCGACGTTGAAGTTCTTGACCGACGACGTCACGATCTCATCGTCGTATTCCATAAGCTCGTGGGCGGCCTTGAGTTGTTCCATAACCTGGGCGGGATCGGCCTCGTCGGCTTTGGTAAGCACCAGGACCTTTTTTGAACGGGCGTTCTTGACGCGCTCTGCGACCCAGGCGTCTCCCCTGCCGATGGGTTTGGTGGCGTCGATCAGAAACGCGACGACATCGACATCGTTCAGTTCGAACAACGCGCTCTTGTTAAGCTCGGAGCCCAGGCCGTCCTTGGGCTTGTGGATACCCGGCGTGTCAACGAAAACCAGCTGATAGCCGGGGCGGTTGACCACGGCGCGCATACGGCGGCGGGTCGTCTGGGCAACCGGAGAGGGAATGGCGACCTTCTTGCCGTAACAGGCGTTGAGCAGCGTGGACTTGCCGGCGTTGGGACGACCGACCAGGGCCACAAAGCCGCTGCGGAAACCAGGTTCCACGTCGCCAAAGCCCGCGAGGCTCTCATCCTCGTCGCAAAGGGCATCGAGTTCCTCGTCGCTCATACCCTCAAACGGGTCGAACTCCTCGACCTCGTCAAACGAATCGGCACCTTCAGCCTCGTCCAGGACCTCGTCATCCAAAACTTCACCGGTAGCCTGCATATTGTCGGACATGGGAATCCCTTTCTAAATAAAGTCGAGCGCGTGAGCAAAGACAAGCAAGCCCACGATCGCGGCGGTAATGGAAAGAACGTATACAGAGGCAGCGGCGATATCCTTCGCGCGCTTGGCCAGCGGATGCAGCTCCTGGGTCGCCAGGTCCACAATCGCCTCCATGGCGGTATTGCACAGCTCGCCGTGAATCACCAGGCCGCAGCAAATGATGACCGTAGCCCACTCGGCAATATCGAGCCCCACGATGCAGCCGGCAATGACGGTGCACACGCCCGCCGCGAGCATGACCTTAATGTTGCGCTCGGTCTTGACGGCAGTGACGAAGCCCTCCATCGCGTATGAGAACGACTTTAAAAAGGACGGATGGTCCTTGTTCGATCCGGGAATCATAGACGGCTCCTAGTCGTGGGAATGATTGGTTATGGGGCCGACGTGGACGAGTTTGGGGTCCTCGCCGCGCTCAAGCGCCAAGTCGCGTAGAATGGCATCCTCGCGTGCCTCCATGACCTCGGCCTCATCGTCCTCGATGTGGTCGTAACCCAGCAGGTGCAGCATTCCGTGCACGAGCATCAGTCGGCACTCATCGGCGGGACTGTTGCCAAAGCCGGGGGCCTGGCGGGCAATAACCTGCGGGGCCAGGATAATATCGCCGAGCTCAAGCGTCTCATCGGCGGGAATGTCCTCGTCAAAGGCCGAGTCACATTCAAACGAGAGCACGTCGGTCGTGCGGTCGATACTGCGCCACTCAAGGTTGAGCTCGTGCATCTCGTCTTCATCGACATACGAAAGGGAAATCTCGACCTCACGCTCAACACCCTCGGCGGCAAGCACAACTCCGCAGATGTGCTCCACCTCCTGGGCATCGAGCAGCGTATCGAGCTCGGCATCGTTGCTGATCAATACACTCAACGGGACTCCTTTCGATCGTGTGCGCGCTGCTCACGCGCATCGTCGTATGCATCATAGGCCTCAACGATACGGCCCACCAGGGCATGGCGAACCACATCGGCACGCTCCAGGTGAGAAAACGTCACATCGTCGACGCGACCCAAAATCCTTTCGACATCGGCAAGACCGCCGCGGCGACCCACCAGGTCACGCTGGCTCAGGTCGCCGGTAATCACGAACTTGGAATTAA
>CABUHP010000249.1 GCA_902491415.1 uncultured Collinsella sp. | reverse complement strand
CGCCTTTGTTTCCGAAAAGGCCATCGCGCTCTTTGAGGAGACGGGTGTCCTGACCAAGGCCGAGGCTCAGTGCCGCTACGACTGCAAGCTCGAGAAGTACAACAAGCTCATGAACATCGAGGCTACCACGATGGTTCGCGAGGCGCGTCGTACCTATCGCCCGGTCATTACCGCCTATGCCACCAAGGTCGCTAAGGGCCTTGAGACTATTCGTGCCGCCGGTGCTGAGGCCGCCATGCAGTGCGAGCAGAACACGCTCAACAAGCTCTGCAACGGTATCACTGCCATCAACGACTCCATCAAGGCGCTCGACGTCGTGCATCAGAAGGCCGAGGCTCTCGATGGCCAGGAGCAGGCCAACGTGTACGCGCACGAGGTCGTTCCCGCTATGGATGCGCTGCGTGCCGCCGTGGACGCAATGGAGGAGATCGTGGCCGCCGACTACTGGCCGGTTCCGACCTACGACGACATCCTGTTCTACGTGTAGAGCGTAACTGACATATCGTCACGGTATTGAGCCGGGGTCCGCATCATGTGGGCCCCGGTTTTTGTTTGCGAAGGACGTTTAGGAGTCCGTTTTGCAACTGATTCGCCCACGTAATAAGGGGTCGTGGGCAAAAAACGTCAAATATGAGTACTGTCACAAGTCCTGTAGCATTATCTTTTTACAAAATATGCAGTATTACGCAACATATGTCCAAGTACTTAGCCGATAAACGTCTGCAATTTTTCCGCCGTAGGACGCCTGACGGCTAAATCGCCTTCTGAAGGCATGAAATCGCTGTAACTAAAATGGTAACAGTACTCATATTTGCCATTTTTTACCCGCTGGCTTTGCGATGATGCCGGGGTCCGCACCTTGCCGGGTTCGAATCCCGGCATATCGGTAGCAAAAAGCCCGCTACCGAATTGGTAACGGGCTTCACATCTCAAATGGTGCCCCCAGCGGGATGTCCGCGTGCGGCTGGCGCCGCCCGCTTTCGCTGCGTCGCTTCGCTCCTTGCGTGCTGCGCTGGAAAACGCTTCGCGTTTCCTCAGCTCCGCACCCTGTCGGGTTCGAATCCCGGCGCATGGGTAGCAAAAAGCCCGCTACCGCGAGGGTAACGGGCTCTTCAATTCAAATGGTGCCCCCAGCGGGATTCGAACCCGCGATATCCACCTTGAAAGGGTGGCGTCCTTGGCCGCTAGACGATGGGGACAGCGGGAAAGAGTATAGCAGACTTTTTTAGCCGTTCACATATCGTTGGCAAACTGAAAAACCACCACAAAGGTGCCAGTCCCCTTTGTGGTGGTGGGGTGCTAGGGGAGGAGCTTCATGGCGGCGTCATGGGCGGCGTGCTCGTAGGTGTCATCGAGGGGTTTGAGCGGCAGCAGGGCGGCGGCCTGTGCATCGCCACGGCGCTCGAGAGCGTGGGTAATGAGCCAGTCGGCGAGCTCGGGGTTCTTGGGCAGCGCTGGTCCGTGCAGGTACGTGCCGATGACGCCCTTGTAGATGAGGCCCTCAAGGCCATCATCGCCGTTGTTGCCGGTACCCGTGACGACGGACGTTCCGAGCGGCGTGGCCTTTGCATCGAGCAGGGTGCGGCCGCCGTGGTTCTCGAATCCCACAAAGGGCTCGGGTGCCAGGTCGGTCCTGACGGCGACGTTGCCGATCAGGCGATCGGAGCCGCGTACGGTTTCGGCGGCAATGACGCCCAGGCCCTCAATGCGATCGTCGCCCATGTAGTACGAACGGCCGAGCAGCTGATAGCTGCCACAGATGGCAAGCAGTGTGCCGCCGTCCTCAACATAGGCCGCGACCTTGTCTTTTTGGGCGAGCAGCTCGTGTGCCACGGCTAGCTGGTCGCGGTCGGAGCCGCCACCCATCATGACGATATCGGCATCGGTGAGATCGAGTGACTCGCCCATACGGACCTCGTCCACGCGCACGGGAATGCCGCGCCAGGCGCAACGGCGCTCGAGCGCGATAACGTTGCCGCCGTCGCCGTAGAGGTTAAGGGCATCGGGATACAGGTAGACGATGCGCAGCGGGCGCGAAAGCTCGACCGGCGCAATATCCGTGGGGACAGCGCTGCCGTCGGCACGGGCTACGGCGCGCCCGGCAACAGCGTCGGCGGTGGCGCCTTTCAGCCCGTCGAGTTCTTTGACCAGCGGCGGGAAGGCCGTGTAGTTGGCGACGGCATAGAAAGTGTCGCCTGCGGCTTCATCCGCAACGGCGCCAATTGCCTGCGCGACGTCCGAGATAATCGCGGCATCGATGCCGGCGTACTTGAGGCGTACCTGCATGTCGTGCGCGCGCGTGCCTCCGGCAAAGGCGACAAGACCCGGCGTGTCGGCGATGCGCTCAAAGTCGACGTCGTAGATCCACGATACATCGTGTCCGTCGGCGTCATTGTCGTTAAGGAAGAAAGCGCAGAGTCTGCCGCCTGCCGTCTTGATGGACTGGATTTGTCGATCGAAGCCTACGGGATTCTTAGCCAGGTTGGCCTCGACGGTGCGGCCGGCGATATCCCAGCGCCCCATACGACCACCGGCGGGCACATAGGCATCGAG
>CABUHP010000248.1 GCA_902491415.1 uncultured Collinsella sp. | reverse complement strand
TGACGATTCAGCTGTGGACAGCCGCCTTACAGCTCCAGCGCGTCGGCGACTTCGGCAGCGCAGGCCAGGGCGTCGGCCATAGCGTTCACCACGAGCGAGCTGCCGTTACGAGCGTCACCGGCAACATACACCGGCGCGGCATCCACAGCGACGCCGCCAACACGCGCCGCAAGATGCGAGCCCTCGGCGGCCATCACCGGCAGCGGACGACCAGCAGTGGCAACGGGCACGCCAACGGCGTCGAACACACCGTGCTCTGGGCCCGTAAAGCCGCAGGCGATGAGCACCAGCTGGGCCGGCACCTCGTGCTCGGAGTCTGCGATGCGCTCGGGCTTACCGGCCGACCAGTCCAGATCGACCACGCGCAGACCCGCAGCCGCGCCCTTCTTGTCCAGCAGCACCTCGAGCGTATCCACGCCCCAGGCACGCATCTCGCCACCCATCGCAGCGATAGCCTCCTGCTGGCCGTAGTCGGTCTTCTTAACGTTGGGCCACTGCGGCCAGGGGTTGCTCGCCGCGCGCTTATCGGGCGCAGCCGGCAAGAACTCAAACTGGCGCACGCTGCGCGCGCCCTGGCGCACCGCGGTACCCACGCAGTCGTTGCCGGTATCGCCACCGCCAATGACCACAACGTCCAGGCCGTACGCGTTCACCGCGGGCTCGCCGCCATCGAGTACCGAGACGGTCGAAGCCGTCAGGTAGTCCACCGCGTACACCACGCCCGGAGCATCCACGTTCGCAGCCGAAAGACCGCGGGGCGCACGAGCGCCGGCAGCCACCACGACGGCATCAAAGTCATCGAGTTTGGCGGCAACCTTGGGATCGTTCACATCGGCACCCAGCTCAAACACAATGCCTAGCTCGCGCATAAGTGCCACGCGACGCTCGACCACGGACTTCTCGAGCTTCATGTTGGGAATGCCGTACATGAGCAGGCCGCCCGGGCGGTCGTCACGCTCAAACACCGTCACGCGGGCACCGCGACGCGCAAGCTCCCATGCTGCCACCAGGCCAGCCGGGCCGGAACCCACCACGGCAACCGTGGGCGCGCCCTCCCCTGCCGGCTCAAAGCGGCGCGGACCGCCATTTGCCCACTCATGGTCGCTGATCGCGCGCTCGTTGTCGTGAATCGTCGTGGGCTGGCCGTCGACCGAGCCCAGGTTACACGCGGCCTCGCACAGCGCCGGGCACACGCGGCTCGTGAACTCGGGCATAGGCGAGGTGAGTGACAGACGCTCGGCAGCCTCGTCCCAGCGGCCGCGATACACTAGCTCGTTCCACTCGGGAATCAGATTGTGCAGTGGGCAGCCACTCGGACGCGCCTTGCCAAAGCTCGCGCCCATCTGGCAAAACGCCACACCACACATCATGCAGCGGCTCGCCTGGGCACGGCGCGCATCGTCGTCGAGCTCCACGTACAGCGGATCGAAATCGCGGCTGCGCTCCTCCACGGGGCGCAGCTCGTGGGTCACGCGATCGATATCAAGAAAAGCACCGGGCTTACCCATGGCACTTACGCCTCCTTTTTGGTCGAAGCAACAGAGCTGGCGGTGGTGGGCGCAGCGCCAGCGACACCACCCGCCACATCAAAGCGAGCGACATCGGCGGCGTCGGCGCGACCGGTCACAATGTCAAACGCCAGCTCCTCGGCCTGCGCATGCGTCTTACCGATGGCCTCGGCGGCGGCGACAATCGCCAACACGCGCTCGTACTCGGTCGGAATGACCTTCACAAAGTGCTTGCTCATCGAGTCGAAGCTGTAGAGCAGCTTAATGCCGCGCGGGCTCTGCGTCGCGTCCACGTGCTCCTGGATGAGCTCGCGAATCTGCGCCAGCTCGCCGGCCGTCGGGGCCTTGAGCTCCACGCTCTCGTGGTTCACGCGAGCACTGAGCGTGCCGTACTGATCGAAGACATAGGCCACGCCGCCTGTCATGCCGGCGGCAAAATTCTGCCCGACTTCGCCCAAGATGAGCGCCAGACCTCCCGTCATGTACTCGCAGCCATGGTTGCCGCAGCCCTCGACCACCACCGTGGCACCGGAGTTGCGTACGCCAAAGCGCTGGCCGGCCAGGCCGTTAATGAAGCCGCGACCGCTCGTGGCGCCAAAGAACGCAACGTTGCCCACGATGATGTTCTCGTCGAACTTGTAGGTCGCATGCGGGTTGGGGCGCACCGATACCTCGCCGCCCGAAAGGCCCTTGCCAAAGTAGTCGTTGGCGTCGCCGCACACGTTGAGCGTAATGCCGCGCGGCAGGAAAGCGCCAAAGCTCTGACCGGCCGAACCATCGCAATCGATGGTGATGGAGCCGGCGGGCAGGCCCTCGGGATGCGCCTTGGTCACCGCGTTGCCCAAGATGGTGCCCACGCAACGGTTGACGTTGGCGATGTCGGCGCGGAAGCGAATCGGGCGCAGGTGCGCACGGGCATCGGCCGTATAGGGCACAAACAACGTGGAGTCGAGCGTCTTGTCAAGCTCGCTGTCGGCAGCCATCTGGGGCAGGAAGTGACGGCCGTCGGCACCCGGGATGTGGGCACCAAACTCACAGGTCGCGCTCGCCAGCACGGGCGACAGATCCAGCAG
>CABUHP010000247.1 GCA_902491415.1 uncultured Collinsella sp. | reverse complement strand
GAGGGCGGCTACAGCTATCAGGAAGTCGATGACATGATGAACAAGCAGTCTGGTCTGCTTGCCATCTCGGGCATCTCCAACGACGCCCGCGACATCCGCACGCGCGCCTCCGAGGGCGACGAGCGCTGCCTGCTCGCCTTCGATATGTTCGCCTACAAGGCCATGCAGCAGGCCGGTTCCATGATCGCTTCCATGGCGGGCGTGGACACCATTACCTTTACCGCCGGCATCGGCGAGAACGACTGGTCGATCCGTAAGGCCTTCTGCGACTGCTTTGAGTGGCTGGGCGTACGCATCGACAACAACAAGAACCGCGAGGCCGTGGGCAACGGCCCGCAGGTCATCAGTGCCGCCGGTTCCGCCGTCACGGTCATGGTCATCCCCACCGACGAGGAATACATGATCGCCCACGACGTCGAGCGCCTGACCAAGAACAACTAACGCGCGCATTTGCAAGTAAACGAAAGGCCTCCAGAGCAACAGCTCCGGAGGCCTTTTGCTAGCGGGCGGAAATTCCTGTCCCGAGGGGATATGTACGCTACTCAGCCATCTGAGCCTGGACGGCGGTGATGGCCACGACACCCACGATGTCGTCGGCAGAGCAGCCGCGCGAAAGGTCGTTAACCGGCTTGGCGATGCCCTGCAGGATGGGGCCGTAGGCGTCAGCACCGGCGAAGCGCTGGACCAGCTTGTAGCCGATGTTGCCGGCCTCGAGGTCGGGGAACACCAGCACGTTAGCCTTACCGGCGACGGAGGAGCCGGGAGCCTTGAGCTGGGCGACAGTGGGGACGATAGCGGCATCGAGCTGCAGGTCGCCGTCGATGGCGAGCTCGGGAGCCTTCTCCTTGCAGAACTTTACGGCCTCCTGGACCTTCTTGGCGACCTCGCCGCCAGCGGAGCCCATGGTGGAGTAGGAGAGCATGGCCACGTGCGGCTCAACGTTGCCCATGAAGGTGGACCAGGAGTGAGCGGAGGCGATGGCGATCTCGGAGAGCTCGTCGGAGGACGGGTTGATGTTGAGGCCGCAGTCGGCGAAGATCAGCGTACCGTCGGTGCCGAACTGCGGGGTGTCGGTGCACATCACGAAGAAGGCCGAGACCAGCTTGGTACCCGGGGCGGTCTTAAGGATCTGCAGCGCGGGGCGCAGGGTGTCGGCGGTGGAGTGGCAGGCGCCGGAGACCAGGCCGTCGGCATCGCCCATCTTGACCATCATGGTGCCAAAGTAGGTGGCGTCCATCACCTGGGCGCGAGCCTGCTCGATGGTGACGCCCTTCTTGGCGCGGAGCTCGGCAAACTTCTGTGCGTACTCCTCGTGCTTCTCGGCATTGCGCGGGTCGATGACGGTAGCGCCGGGAACGTTGATCTCGTCGGGGTTGCCCAGGATGACGATCTTTGCCAGGCCCTCCTCGATGATCTTGGTGGCCGCGACGATGGTGCGCGGATCCTCGCCCTCGGGCAGGACGATCGTCTTAAGGTCGGCCTTGGCGGCAGACTTCATACGGTTTAGGAAATCGCTCATGTTACTCCTTACAAGCGTTTCGCTAAGCTCCAGGCGCCCGGCTGTTCACGAATAAACCCGCTGCTAGCGGGTTTACCTTTCAATTATGTTCGCCGCGGTGCTTGAGCTTTCCTTGTGTGGCAAGCTCATTATAGGACGCATTAGCGCTATAATCGGTCTGATAAATATGTCTCGAAGAATGTTCGAGAAAAGCCCAGCTAACGAGCCCGTGGCTTTTGACAAGGAGTATCGATGCAGATTACCTCAGGCCTGCCTGAAGGCTTTAACGCCGGCGCGTACGACATGATTGTCGTCGGTGCTGGATATGCCGGTGCCGTTTGCGCCCGCCGTCTTGCCGAGACCATCGGCTATCGTGTTGCCGTTTTGGAGCGCCGTAGCCACATTGCGGGCAATGCCTATGACTGCACTGACGAGGCCGGAATCCTGGTCCACGAGTACGGTCCGCATATCTATCACACCTTTAACGAGCGCGTGCACAATTTCCTGTCGCGCTTTACCAAGTGGACGGATTATCAGCACAAGGTGCTCGCCAACATCAACGGTACCCTTATGCCCGTGCCCTTCAACCATGCGAGTCTCAAGCTCGCCTTTGGTGACGAGCGCGGCGAGGAGCTGTATCAGAAGCTCGTGGAGACCTTTGGCAAGGATGTCAAGGTGCCCATTATGGAGCTGCGTAAGAAGAACGACCCCGACTTGGCCGAGGTCGCCGATTACGTCTACGAGAACGTCTTTTTGCATTACACCATGAAGCAGTGGGGCCAGACGCCCGATCAGATCGACCCCTCGATCACCGGCCGCGTTCCCGTCTTTGTGGGCGATGATGACCGCTACTTCCCGCAAGCTCCCTTCCAGGGCATGCCGCAGGAGGGCTACACGGCGCTCTTTGAGCACATGCTCGACCACGACCTGATTGACGTGTTCTGCGACGTGGACGCCCGCGATCTTTTTGAGATCGACGAGACCACCGTCAAGATCGACGGCAAGGTCTATGGTGGCGAGATTGTCTATACCGGTCCACTCGACGAGCTGTTCAACCTCGACTTGGGTGCGTTGCCGTACCGCACGCTCGATATGAAGTTCGAGACG
>CABUHP010000246.1 GCA_902491415.1 uncultured Collinsella sp. | reverse complement strand
CCAGGGCACCATCCGCGTTATCGCCTTTGGCTTGGGCGTTCAGCTGGCTCAGCAGGGCTCCATCATGGGCCCGATCCTGGCCCTTCTCATCTCCATCGTCCCCTCCGTGCTGATTACTTGGTTCGCAGCCAAGATGGGCTATCAGGGCGGCCACGAGTACCTGAGCAAGCTTCAGGGCGGCGACCTCATGGAGAAGCTCATGTATGTCTGCGGCATCGTGGGTCTTATGTCCGTGGGCGGCATGATCGCCACGCTGATCGGTGCCACCACCCCGCTGCAGTTCGCTGACGGCACCGTCGTTATCCAGGACATCCTGGACAGCATGATGCCCCAGATGATCTCACTTGGCCTCACCGGCCTTATGTACTGGCTCATCAAGAAGAACGTCAACACCGGTTGGCTTCTCGTGATCGCCATTGTGGGCGGCATCGCCCTCTCCGCGGTCGGCATCCTGGCCTAGTCGCGACTAAGCGCCTAACCGCTTTCCCCGGGGGCCTGCCTGGCATCCCATACCCCAGGCAGGCTTCCATCCCTATACGTGACAAAGGGCAGTCCCTTTGTCACATCCTCAACGGGCCGGCGACTCGGTCCAAACCACGGTAACCCTGCGAGCGCCCGGCAATGTGGCGCCGCAAAAAATGAAAGGAATGTGTCAGATGTACGAGATCGACCTTAACCTCCCTAAGCAGATCGTCGCTGACGTCCTGTCCAACCACGAGATCCACAGTGTCGCCTTCGTCGGCTGCGGTGCCTCCATGTCCGACCTTTACCCCGCCAAGTACTTCCTGGCCAACAACACGGACAAGCTGAACGTTCAGATCTTCACCGCTAACGAGTTCAACTACGATACGCCTTCCTGGGTCAACGAGCACACCTTCGTGATCACTTGCTCCCTCGGTGGCTCCACGCCCGAGACCGTCGAGGCCAACAAGACCGCCAAGAAGCACAACTGCCCGGTCGTCTCCCTTACCAACAAGGCTGGCTCCGCTCTGACCGTCGACGCTGACTACGTCATCGTTCACGGCTTCCACGCCAACTTCGCTGCCAAGTGCGAGAAGCCTGGCTATGCCATCGCTCTTGCTGTCGAGATCCTTCAGCAGACCGAGGGTTATGACCACTACGAGGACATGATCACCGGCCTCACCAACGTCTTCGAGCTCTGCGAGAACGCCGCTCAGTCCTGCAAGAAACTCGCCAAGAAGTTCGCCGAGGACTTCAAGGACGACAAGATGATCTACTTCATGGCCTCTGGTGCCTCCGAGAAGATGGCTTACTCTCACGCCGCCTTCCTGTTCACCGAGATGCAGTGGATCGACGCCGCCGCCTACAACACCGGCGAGTACTTCCACGGCCCGTTCGAGGTTTCCACCGAGGGTAAGCCCTACGTCTTCTTCATGTCCGATGGCGCTACCCGTCCGATGGACGCCCGCGCCCTCACCTTCCTTGAGCGCATGGGCGCCAAGGTCGCTCTGATCGACTCCAAGGATTACGGCCTGGCTGACGCCGTGCCCGCGAGCGTCGTCACCTACTTCAACCCGCTGCTGCACCTCGCCGTTATGCGCGAGTACGGCAACCAGATCGCCGAGGCCCGTCAGCACCCGCTGACCATGCGTCGCTACATGTGGAAGCTTTCCTACTAATCACAAGTAAGTAGACCTTACGGGTTGATTGAGAGGGGATGGGGTTTGCGCCCCGTCCCCTTTTTTGCTTTGGGGAGGGCGTGTCTGTCGTGTCATAAAACCCCAGATAAAACCTACCAAAATAAACCTGTCCCTTTTTGGCAGGTGGGAGGAGATGCGTATGATCAAAGCAGTGCTGTTTGACATGGACGGCGTGCTGGTCGATACCGAGTGGTTCTACAACCGTCGTCGCGTGGCGTTTATGGAGGAGAAGGGGTTCCACTTTGACGAGATCCCCGATCTTTCGGGGTCTAACGAGCCCGCCATTTGGGAGGCGCTGGTGCCCGACGATATTGAGCTGCGCGAGCGTCTGCGCGTGGAGTACAAACAGGTCTATAGCCCGGATCACCCCGTTCCGTATGCCGAGCTGCTCAACGAGCAGACGGAGCCGGTGATGCGTGAGCTGCACGAGCGTGGCGTGAAGTGTGCCATCGCGAGCTCGTCCTATCGCGAGTTGATCGACGAGCTGGTGGAGATTGCCGGTATCGCCGACGTGCTGGACTACACCATCAGCGGTCACGAGTGCAGTGCGTTTAAGCCCGACCCCGAGATTTACCTGCGTGCCATGGAGGCGCTGGGGGCGGAGCCTGCCGAGTGCCTGGTTATCGAGGACTCGCCTTTGGGCATCGAGGCCGGCAAGCGCTCGGGCGCCCGCGTCCTGGCGCTGCGTCCGCACGAGGGCGTCAACCTCGATCAATCGCGAGCCGATGCCGTTATCGATAATCTGACCGACATTTTGGCCGCTTTGTAGCGTCAATCCGCCGCGAGAAGCACTGATTCACGCGTCTTTTGCTGCGGATTGGCTTAATTTGTCATCTATTTGGATCCGTTTGGCTTCGATTCGGACTAAGTGAGTAGACTTTTTGGCGCAGGCCGAGCACAATGCATATCTTCCTTTGTAAAACCGACGCTCCTATAAGTTGTCAATAGGCAGTTTGCGGGAGCGCTCCCTTCA
>CABUHP010000245.1 GCA_902491415.1 uncultured Collinsella sp. | reverse complement strand
GCGGAGAGCTTCGTAGAGGACGATGGCGGCGCTGTTGGAGAGGTTGAGTGCGCTGATGCGGTAGTCGTCCGGGTTGACGAAGTTGCCGCAGATATCCTGCCGAAGGATGGCCTCGTGGCTGTCCTCGGTATGTCCCAGCGATTCCTCGTGGGCCTCCCAAGCCTCGGCGTTATCGAGCGAGTCGCAATCGCGCAGCATCGGGATGCGCTCGCAGCGCTCGGGCGCCGCGGCAAGCAGCGGCTCGGGAATGCCCGAGCTCTCGCTGCCAAAGACCAAAAAGTCACCGTCGCGGTAGGTGCTTTGCGCATAGGTGCGGCGTGCCTTTTTGGTCAGCAGATGTAGGCGCTCGTCGGCGGGGGAGAGGCCGTTGCACGCAAGGAAATCCTCCCAGCCGGCATAAGTCGTCACGTCCAAATTCTGCCAGTAGCCCAGGCCGGCGCGACGTACCGTCTTGTCATCGAGCGAAAAGCCCAGCGGCTCCACCAGATGCAGGCGGGCGCCGGTGACCACGCAGGTACGGCCGATATTGCCCGTATTGGCCGGAATCTCGGGCGCATACAGCACGATATTGAACATGAATCTCCTTGGCTCAGAACGAAAAACCACCACGAAGGGGGACAGGCACCTTCGTGGTGGTTTGGCGGTTACGTAGGCGGAAAAATGCCCGCTTGGATAAACCTAGGCGCGGTGCCAGTCGGTCAGGCAGGCATCGAGGGAGGCGATGAGCGCATCCTTGTCCATGTGACGGCCGATGATGCACAGGCTCGTCATGCGGTCGCCTGTCTCGTCGTCCCAAATCTGCATGATCTCGGGGTTCTCGTCGATGATCTTCTGCTTCTCGCCCTCGGGCGCCGAGTCGACAAACAGGCCGTTCTCCATCAGGCGCATCTGGTGGCCGGCCTGCTCGAACATGTAGCACATGTCCGGATTGCTGGCCTGCCACAGCGGGCCCTTGACGCGGATGACCTCGTCGGGCCACTCCTGCTCAACAAAATCGGTGAACTTCTGCAGGTCGAACGGCTTGCGGCGCGAGTACACAAAAGTCTCGATGTCGTATTCGAGCACCTCGGGGTCGTCGTGCTCCTCGGGATGCTCCATGGCCTCGATCCAAGCGGCGGAGTTGTAGGCGCGCATAAAGTCGAAGCGGTCGGTGTCGAGCAGCTCCTCCATGGGGACCTCGCCGTTTTGGGCCTCGACGATCACGGCGTCCTTCTGCAGGCTGCGCACGATGGCCTTGAGCTCGGCGATCTGCTCAGGGCTCACGGTATCGGTCTTGTTGAGGATCAGCGTGGAGCAAAACTCAATCTGCTGGATGAGCAGGCTCTCGATGTCGTCCTCGTCGATATCCTCAGCCAGCAGGTCGCGGCCGCCGTTGAACTCGTCGTACATGCGGGCGCAGTCGACCACGGCCACGATGTTGTCGAGCGCGAGCTTGGGCTCGCCGCCCACCTTGGCCTCGTCGCAGAAGCTCGAGATGGTGTAGGCGATGGGGATAGGCTCGCAAATGCCCGAAGCCTCGATGATGATGTAGTCGAAGTTGCCCGAATCGGCGATGCCCTGCAGCTGGTTGGCTAGGTCGTCCGAAAGCGTGCAGCAGATGCAGCCGTTGGTGAGCGGGATGAGGTCGTCGGTCTCGGAAAGGCCGCCGTCGGCGATGAGGCTGGCGTCGACGTTAATCTCGCCGATATCGTTGACGATCACGGCGGCGCGGATGCCGCCGTCGTTGGCGAGGATGTGGTTGAGCAACGTGGTCTTGCCGGCACCGAGGTAGCCGGTAAGCATGATGATCTTCACGGGTTTGTTGGGCATGTGCCCTCCTTTGTTAGACATGGCTTACAGTTGAATCATATGCCAAACGCCTGCTCTTATACCCACGCGCTGGCAAATAACACAGGCTACTCCCAGGCTCCCCATACATCGGGGCAATAACCGACGGTGGCCCTTTTGCCGTTGCGCACGATGGGCTCGGCTAGAACCTGCTGGTTTTCGAGCAACTTGTCGAAGCGCTGACTAGGGGCAAGGTGCTGGATGAGCGCGAGCGTCTCCTCGTCCTTGGCCTTGGGGTTGAGCAGCTTGTCGATACCGCCGACCGCTTGCATCACGCTCGTAAGCTCACCCTTGCTCATCTCCTTTTCCTTAAGGTCAATAAACTGCACCTTAATGCGGCGCTCCTTAAAATAGCGCTGGGCCTTCTTGGTGTCGAAGGACTTCTTAGTCCCGAAGATTTGAATATTCATGGTCCCGCCGCTCTATCGAATGAAGTTGGTCGTTGCTCGATCTGCCTCGGGCGCGTTGATGCCGGCGGCCTGTCCTGCCTCGATGCAGCGCAGGAGCCAGGCCATGTTTTTGCCGATGTTTCGCATGGTGGCAAGGCCCTCGGCATCCCCATCGGCGTCGCCGGGCACGCGGCCAAACACGTTATTCCAGTAGGTGGAAGCAACCACGGGCATTTGCTTAATGGTGAAGTACTTGTTGAGCACATCGAACGTGGTCGACGTGCCGCCGCGGCGGGCGACGGCGACAGCGGCGCCGGGTTTGTGCTCAAAGGCATGCCCGCCTGCATAGAATGCGCGATCGAGTGCCGAGAGAATACGGCCGCTGGGGTGCGCGTAGTAGACAGGCGAGCCAAAGACAAAGC
>CABUHP010000244.1 GCA_902491415.1 uncultured Collinsella sp. | reverse complement strand
GCTGCCGATGGGCTTGTCCGGATCGGAGAGGCCCGCGCGGCTGCGGCGCACAGCTGCGGCGACGGCGGAGACGGCCTCGTCCTGACCGATGACGCGCTTATGCAGCTCACCCTCCAAGCCCTTGAGCTTGTCGAGCTCGCCCTGCATCATCTTGGACACGGGCACGCCGGTCCAGGCGCTCACGACCTCGGCGATCTCGTCGGAGGTCACCTGCTCGTTGAGGCCCTCGCCGTCCTGCTGCTTTTGTGCCTCGAGCGCAGCCTCGGAATCCTGAATCTGCTGCTGCAAACCCGGAATCACGGAGTAGCGCAGCTCGGACGCACGGCCCAGGTCGCCGTTGCGCGTCGCGCGCTCCTCTTCGCTCTTGGCCTCGTCGAGCTGGCCCTTGAGCTCCTGCACGTGGTCGATAGCGTTCTTCTGGTTGAGCCAGCCAGCCTTTTGCACGTTGAGCTTTTCCTGGACCTCGGCGATCTCTTGGCGCAGGGCCTCCAGACGCTCCTTGGAGGCGTCGTCGGTCTCCTTCATGAGCGCCTGTTCCTCGATCTGCAGCTGGGTAAGCTGACGCGTGGTGGCGTCGATCTCGACCGGCATGCTGTCGAGCTCCATGCGCAGGCGGCTTGCGGCCTCATCGACCAAGTCGATGGCCTTGTCGGGCAGGAAGCGGTCGGCAATGTAGCGATCGGAGAGGTCGGCAGCTGCCACGAGCGCGCTATCGGTGATATGCACGCCGTGGAAGATCTCGTACTTCTCCTTCAGGCCACGCAGGATCGAGATGGTGTCCTCGACGGTAGGCTCGCTCACCATCACGGTCTGGAAACGACGCGCGAGCGCCGCGTCCTTCTCGATGTACTTGCGGTATTCGTCGAGCGTTGTCGCACCGATTGCGTGCAAGTCGCCACGGGCGAGCGCCGGCTTGAGGATGTTGCCGGCGTCCATGGAACCCTCGGTGGCACCCGCGCCCACGATGGTGTGGAGCTCATCGATGAACAGGATGACCTTGCCTTCCGATTTTTGCACTTCCTTGAGCACGGCCTTCAAGCGGTCCTCGAACTCACCGCGGTACTTGGCGCCGGCGACCAGCGCGCTCATGTCGAGCTCGATAAGGTCGCGGTCGCGCAGGGTGCTCGGCACGTCGCCGGCCACGATACGCTGGGCGATGCCCTCGACGATGGCCGTCTTACCGACGCCCGGCTCGCCGATGAGCACGGGGTTATTCTTGGTGCGGCGGGACAGGACCTGAATAGTACGACGGATCTCGTCGGTACGGCCGATGACCGGGTCGAGCTTGCCGGCGCGGGCCAGATCGCAGATGTTGCGACCGTACTGCTCCAAGGCCTCAAACTGGGTCTTGTCCTCGGCAGACGTCACGCGGTCATCGCCACGCAGCTCCTCGTAGACCTGCTCGATGCGCTCCTTGGTCACGCCGGCATCGCGCAGCACGCGGCCGGCCTCGCCCTTGTCCTCGGCAAGTGCCATGAGCAGATGCTCGGTCGCCACAAAGCTGTCGCCCATCTTGGTGGCCTTCTTTTCGGCCTTTTCGATGACGCGGACGAGCTCGTTGGACAGGCCCATCTGCTGGCCCTCGCCCGAAACCTTGGGCGCGTGGTCGATGGCATCTTGTGTGGAGCGTGCGAGCTGGGCCGGGTCGGCACCGATGCGCTCGATGATCACGGAGATATTGCGCTCGCCGGCACCAAGCAGGGCGGACAGCAGGTGAATCGGCTCCACCGCACCGGCCTGCGCGTCGGCAGCCGTGCTCATGGCGGTCTGCAACGCCTCGCGCGACGTCATTGCTAGCTTATCGATTCTCATGGAATCACCTCTCTTGGGGCGGCCGCCCTACGGGGCGGCTTCACGTTGTTCGAGAAGTATTGTTGCCAGCTTTGTACGATCTTATACATAAATCTAAGTCTCTATATATAAGATTTTATGAGTGATTAAGAGATAGGGGGCAGGCACGCTCACCCGCTGCGGCCTCGTCCCCTTACTATCTCAATCTGTAACATCTAGCGACTGTTTATGGCTCCAGATGTTATAGATTGAGACAAACAGAAGACACCCGAATCGAAAATCTAAATCTGTAACACCAGGCCCACTTTTAGCGGCCAAGATGTTACAGATCGAGACAGACCGCGACCACCACAAAGAGGACAGGCACCTTTGTGGTGGTCGCGGTCTCTACTCCTTCGCCGAACCCGTACTTCCCGATTCGACGGTCCAGGGCATCTCATCCTCGAACAGCCATGTACGGGCAGACCCACTATCGCGTGCAGTCTGCGGGTCAGGCAAGCAGGTCTGTTTATAGGCATCTTGGATACACTGACCCATAAAATCGTTGAGCTCGGTCTGGTCGCCCTCCATGACATAGGCAACATCGCCGTCCATGATGTAGATGCCCGGACCCTCATTGCCCTCGTAACCCGGATCGTACGAGACATCACATAACTTTGCGCCGTTTGCAGTGTCCAGCTCGATGGAAGAGTGACATCCGCCAACCATGTCGTTCGCTTTTGCCCGATAGGACGCATATCCGTACCAACGCTTAAATGTTTTGCCCTTGAGTAGCTCGGACGTCCTATCGATCAGGCTTGTATCCGTGGTATAGCGCATGGCCCCAAGCTGAATATGTGGATAATTACTAATGCCAAGCGCA
>CABUHP010000243.1 GCA_902491415.1 uncultured Collinsella sp. | reverse complement strand
ATGTGAGCGAATCTGCGAGCTCCGATCCTAAGATCGCAGAACTCACTGCGCAGAAGCCGACCAATGCCGACGAGGCCGCCGAGCTGTATGCGAAGCTCATGCAGAAGGAGAACGAGATCTTTTCGAGTGATAGCGCGCTGTGGGAAAAGGTATTCAATGCAGCAAATAAAGACTCGGCAATGATTGAGGATGGCAGCAATTACGGCGATTTCCTGCTCAAGACCATCGACGGCGCTAAGGATGAGTTTACGGCGGATGAGCTTAAGACGCTCAAGGCCGGTGCACAGCAGATCAAGGAGATCGAGGACGAGCTCGAGAGCTTGGAGAAGGAGTTCCCCGGCTGTGGAAGCACGCCGAGCGCAGGCGAGAGCGTCGACGCTTCGACCGCTGGCATGACGGCTGGTGCCAATGCTTCGAGCGAGGCGACGAAGTTCCCCAGATTTACGGGCAAGGACCTGGACGGCAACGACGTGAGCAGCGACGAGCTGTTCTCTAAGAACAAGGTTACCGTCATGAACTTCTGGTTCACCACTTGCAAGCCGTGCGTGGGTGAGTTGGGCGATCTTGAGAAACTGAATCAGGAGCTTGCCAAGAAGGGCGGCCAGGTCGTGGGCGTCAATTCCTTTACGCTCGATGGCAACAAGGGCGAGATTGCAGATGCCAAGGACGTGCTGAGCAAGAAGGGCGTGACATATAAGAACATCTGGTTCAAGTCGGATAGCGAGGCCGGTAAGTTTACGTCAAATTTGTTCTCGTTCCCGACAACGTATGTCATCGATCAGAATGGCAACATCGTAGGGGATCCAATCGTGGGAGCCATCAGCTCCGCCGAGCAGCGCGCAGCACTCGACAAGCTTATCGACCAGGCGATTGCGAATAGCGAGCAGTAAAAACCGCGTAAAGCATAGCGAGGATCGTGTGTCGCTGTGCGAAGTAGTCTGCTGCCTTTCAAGATAATCTCCACCATTTTGAGGTCCCGCTCGGGACCTCTTCTTTTGGGCACCATCCCGTTCGTTTTTTGGCGCGGTTCGTTACATTCCTCACTGGCTCCGGCAAAAATGGGGATAGAGTAGGACAAACGCGTCGAATACGAACGGCGGGGGAGAGTGGGCGAGTGCGCCCGCGTGGGAGAGGTTGCCGTCCATGTTGGAGCTCAAAGGTATTTGCAAAAGGTACGTCACGCAGTCGTTTACGCAGGTGGCGCTCGATAACGTGAGCCTGGCTTTTCGCGATAACGAGTTCGTGGCCATTCTGGGACCTTCGGGGTCGGGTAAAACTACGATGCTCAACGTTATCGGTGGGCTCGATCATTTCGATTCTGGCGACCTGCTGATCGACGGTATTTCGACCAAAGACTTTCACGATCGCGATTGGGATGCCTACCGCAACAACCGCATCGGCTTTGTGTTCCAAAGCTATAACCTCATTCCGCATCAGACCATTTTGGAAAACGTGGAGCTGGCGCTCACGCTCACGGGCGTGGGGCATGCCGAGCGTCGCCAGCGTGCGCGCGAGGCGTTGGAGAAAGTCGGCTTGGGCGAGCACGTTAACAAGCGCCCGAGCCAGCTTTCGGGCGGGCAGATGCAGCGCGTGGCCATCGCCCGCGCCCTGATTAATGATCCCGAGATTGTGCTGGCAGACGAGCCGACCGGCGCTTTGGATTCAACGACATCCGTACAGGTCATGGACCTGCTCAAGGACGTGGCGCGCGACCGCCTGGTCATCATGGTCACGCACAATCCCGAGCTGGCGTACCAGTACGCCACGCGCATTGTTAACCTGGCGGACGGCAAGATCACCGATGATTCCGATCCTTTCGATGTCGCTGACGCCACGCGCCGCGAGGCCAAGCCTACGCGCAAAACCTCGATGAGCTTTGTGACGGCGCTGGGGCTTTCTGCCCGAAACCTCATGACCAAGAAGGGCCGCACGGCCATGACGGCCTTTGCGGGCTCGATTGGCATTATCGGTATCGCGGCGATTCTGGCGCTGTCCAACGGCGTAAACGGCTACATCAAAAAGGTCGAGGAGGATACGCTCTCGAGCTACCCACTCACCATTTCCAAGCAGGATTACGACCTGTCGTCCATGATGGGCGGACAGGGGGCTGCGGATGATGACTCGCCTGAAAACGTGGATTCGTCCGACGACAGTGCCGAAACCGATAAGATTCCCGTGGTCACGGCCGTAAAGGATATGTTTGCGAGCGTTAAGTCCAACGACATGACGAGCTTTAAGGCATGGCTTGACGACGGCGGCGACGGTATCGACAAAGAGGTCAACGCCATTCAGTACGGCTACGGTGTATCGCCGGTTGTCTATCGTGCCGGCAAGGGCGATGAGAAGCCCGTTCGGCTTGTTCCCAACGCAATGACCGAGGCTATGAGCGGAGGCGCGAGTTCGGCGGCAACGGTGAGCATGGAATCCATGGGAACCTCGGTCTTTAACGAGATGATTGACGACCAGAGCCTGCTCGACAGCCAGTACGATGTCGTCGCCGGTCATTGGCCCACGTCTGCTAACGAAGCCGTAATGGTGCTTTCGAGCCGTGGAACGGTGGGCGACTACACGCTCTACAGCATCGGCGCGCTGGATATCAACGAGCTCAACGACCTGGTTAACAGCGCCATGACGGCTGACGGTAAGATCGAAACGCCCGAGACCGGCGCCGACTTTACCT
>CABUHP010000242.1 GCA_902491415.1 uncultured Collinsella sp. | reverse complement strand
TGTCGCACTCCAGCTCGTCATAGTGGCTCAGCAGGTGCTCGGCATCTTGCTGAGAGATGGCGGCATGCAGACGGTCGGCCTGCGCCACGGGGTACATGAGAATCGTCTGCGCATGTCCCTGCTTGGCCTCGAGCAACAACATGGGCTGCGGCGTGTCGTCCCTAAAACCGACGACGGTGCAGACTCCCTGACCCGGATGAATGACGTGTTGACCGATTGAGAACATGCTACCTCCAACTTATACGAATTTGCGTATGTCAAGAATACCACGCTGACGTGCGCAAACCATCACTTTATGCAGGAAAAGCACACAACTCCAATAGGTAAGAGTATTCGATAAATAGAACGACTTATTCATACGTTTATGCATTTCCGGAACGTGTATAAATTGCAGGCAAACCGCCAACTTTGTACCGCCGCGCAAGAGCGGTAGTCATTTTTGTGCATATGCAATATCTATTAGCTTTACCCTGCGACAGTAGCTACCGCTTGTGATAGAGTGCTACAAACTCTGGCTTTTGCCCTACGAGTGACCAAGAGCTCGGGGGCTTTAACACAAGGAGGATCTATGCCCGAGAAGATTGAAGAGCTGGTACGCGCTGCGCTTGCTGCGGCCCAGGAGGCCGGCGACCTTTCCGCATTTGAACTTGACGATTGCGCTATCGAGCGACCGGCTGACACTTCTCATGGCGAGTGGACCTCTACCATGGCCCTGAAGTCCGCCAAGCTGGCCCACTGCGCCCCGCGCAAGATCGCCGAGGCCATCGTTGCCCATATGCCCGAGGACCCCGCGATCGAGAAGGTTGAGATCGCAGGCCCCGGTTTCATCAACTTCTACCTCTCCGTTGCCGTCAAGAATGCCATCTTTGGCGAGGCTCGCGAGAAGGGCATGGACTTCGCTAAGTCCAACGTCGGTGGTGGCCTGAAGACCCAGGTCGAGTTCGTTTCCGCCAACCCCGTCGGCCCCATGCACATCGGCCACGGCCGCTGGGCCGCGCTGGGCGATTCGCTCTGCCGCGTTATGGACCACGCCGGCTATGAGATCCAGCGTGAGTTCTACATCAATGACCACGGCTCTCAGATGAACACCTTCGGCAACTCCATCAGCACGCGCTATATGCAGCTTGCCGACATCATCGCCAAGCAGGGCGTGGATATCGACGAGGCTCACAAGCTGCTGATCGCCGACCGCGACGCCTTCGTTGCCGACGAGAACGACGAGCATCCCGAGACCCATCCGTACCAGGATAACTTTGCCGAGACCCTGGGCAAGGACTCCTACGGCGGCGACTACATCATCGACGAGGCCGCCGAGTTCTGGCGCACCGACGGCGATAAGTGGGTCAACGCCGATCCTCAGGAGCGCATGGAGAGCTTCCGCGAGCGCGGCTATGTAAAGATGGTCGATAACATGCGCGACCTCTGCCACGCCGTCAACTGCGACTTCGATCGTTGGTACTCCGAGCGCTCGCTGTACGTGAAGGACACCGAGGGCGAGACCGCCGGCACCTCCGCCGTCGACCGCGCTTTTGAGAAGCTCGACAAGATGGGCTACCTCTACACCAAGGACGGCGCCCTGTGGTTCCGTTCCACCGACCTGGGCGACGACAAGGACCGCGTCCTGATCAAGTCCGATGGCGAGTACACCTACTTCGCCTCCGACGTTGCCTATCACTGGGACAAGTTCCAGCGCGTCGACCACGTCATCGACATTTGGGGTGCCGACCACCACGGCTACATCGAGCGCGTCCGCTGCGTCTGCGACGCTCTTGGCTATCCCGGCAAGTTCGAGGTTCTGCTGGGCCAGCTCGTCAACCTGCTGCGCAACGGCAAGCCCGTCCGTATGTCCAAGCGCAAGGGCACCATGGTGACCCTGCAGGAGCTCGTCGACGAGGTCGGCTCCGATGCCGCTCGCTACACGCTCATCTCCAAGAGCTCCAACCAGATGGTCGACTTCGACATCGAGGCCGTCAAGAAGCGCGACAACTCCAACCCGGTCTATTACGTGCAGTATGCTCACGCCCGCGTGTGCTCCATCCTGCGCCGCGCTGCCGACGTAACGCCTGAGCAGGCCGACGAGATGGGCATGAAGGCCGTTGCCGCCAAGGCAATCGGTGAGAACGTCGATTACTCGCTGCTGACCGACCCGACCGAGCTCGCCCTTTCGCGCAAGCTCAACGAGCTCACCGACCTGATCGCCAGCTGCGCTCGCGATCGCGCTCCGTTCCGTCTGACCCACTTTGCCGAGGAACTCGCCGGTGACTTCCACAGCTTCTACGCTGCCTGCCAGGTGCTGCCGAGCGAGGGTCGTCCCGTCGACCCCGAGCTTTCGCGCGCCCGTCTGGCCGCTTGCGATGCCGTCCGCGTGACGCTCGCCTTGGTGCTCACCCTCGTTGGTGTTTCTGCCCCCGAGCAGATGTAAGCTGCGGGTCATTTGACCGTTCAGGTTTGGTTTAACTAAGCCCTATAAGCCCGATCTCCCACGGAGGTCGGGCTTTTTTCGCATACGCCGACGTATTGACAAATTTTGAACTGCTGGAAATACGAAACTATGCCGGTTTACTACGATGAATTGAGGAATTCCAACCACGCCGGCTTTTCGCTAAAAAGTGCAAGGCATCTACCTGCACTGATAATTGTCCTTGGGGGAAGCGGGCACTGCGGGGGCGCGTCAACAGCGC
>CABUHP010000241.1 GCA_902491415.1 uncultured Collinsella sp. | reverse complement strand
GATCGACTACACGGCGGGCATCTACTGCCTGGTCGCCTCATTTACCGGCTACTTTACATCACTCGCCCTAGGTACCGAGTACGAGGCGAATGTTATCGCCAGCGTTCCCAACATGACACCACGGACGGTTGTCATCGTTGTTATCAGCGCCATTATCTTCGGTCTGACGGCACGCCTCTTTGCCTGGTCAGTTCGAACCGTCAAGAGCCTGTACGGTCGCTTTATCACCAATTATCTTATTCGCGCACTCATAGGTGCACTCGTGGTTTTGGCCGCCTATGCCCTCCTCGACGCCTGGGACTACGCCGGCCTTTCCACGTGGCTTTCCGGCGCCGGATTTGCCGGCAACACCACCCTGGCGGACGCAGTCATCAAGTTGGTCGTCACAGCGCTCACCCTGGGCGCCGGCTTCCAAGGCGGCGAGGTCACGCCCCTGTTTGGTATCGGTGCGGCGCTCGGCGGCTGGATCGGTTGCCTCGTCGGAATCGATCCCAGCTTTCTAGCAGCGCTGGGCATGCTCGGCGTGTTCTGCGCCGGCCTTAACGTGCCTATCACCACCTGTATGATGGCCATCGACCTGTTCCACGGCACGGCAGCCGGGTTCTTTGTCATCGTGGCCTTTATCAGCTACCTAACCGCCGGACACCGCGGCGTGTACCCCGCCCAGCGCATCATCTCGCCCAAGCGCCGTTCGCTTATTGTGGATGAGGGCGGTACGGTAGCGGATGCTATCGAGCGCCACAACGACCTGATAGAGTAGACGTAAGTATTCGACGTGCAGCCACAATCGGGGGCAATTCGACCTGAGCGCGACCGCACCGTCACGTCATACGCCGGGAGTCGCCCCATGCACGCAACTGATTTTGGCCTCACGCTCATCATCGCCAACCCAGCCGCCCAGTCGGGTGCGGCGCGCGAAGTTGCCGAGCGCCTGCAACGCTTTTTGGATATGACCGCGCGCGCATCCCAGTTTGACCTGGTGCTGACCGAGCGCATGGGACACGCCAAGGAGCTGGCCGCACAGGCTCAGGGCTATCGCACCGTTATCGCCCTTGGCGGCGACGGCGTGATTCACGAGGTCGTCAACGGGCTTATGACGCAAGAGGAGGGCACCCGCCCCGCCCTTGCCGTCCTGCCCGTGGGCTCCGGCAACGATTTTGCCCAAACGCTCGGCATCGACGATTTCTCCGGCAAGGATTTTGGCGCGCTGCTCACCTGCGAGCTGCAGCGTCAGGACATCGGGCGCATTCGCTCGTGGAGCCCTGCGAGCGGCAGCGGCGAGGCTACCGTTGAGTACTACGACCAGACACTTTCGGTCGGCATCGATGCCGCCATCGGCCTGGGCACCACCAAGCTGCGCAAAAAGACGGGCTTGACGGGCGCTCCGCTCTACACTCTCTCGGGACTTGAGCAGTTTGGCCTACGCTATCGCAACTACCCCATGACCATCAGCTTTGATGGCGCGCCCGCCGAGCGCGTGCGGGCGATTATCATGGCCATCCAGCTGGGACCCACCTATGGTTCGGGCTATCGCATCTGTCCCAACGCCGACCCGTGCGACGGCATACTCGACGTCTGCTACGCCTGCGGCCCCGTTCCGCGCGCGGTCGCGCTTCCCATGTTCCTTTCGGCCAAAGATGGCCACCATACCAAGCTGCCACCGGTTCGCATGCGCCGCTGTCGCCATGCCGAGCTTACCTTTGAGGAGCCCGACTACCCCATTCAGGCCGACGGCGAGCCCGTTGTCGCCTCGCGCATCGAGGTCGACGTCCTCGCCGGCGCCCTCCACGTCTGGCACCCCACCCGCTAGCCCCACCTAAGTTGCGGTGAAATAGGGACTGTTTATGCAGCTAAAGCCGCAAAACAATCCCTATTTCACCGCAACTTATGAGGAAGCTATTCGTCGCTGCCCGGCTTGCGACGGTTGACCTTTTTAATGGCGTTGAAGTGCTTGTCATTGAGCCTGCGCTGGCGCGAGCGCTGAGGCACCTTGGTCTTTACGCGTCGGCGCGGTGGACGCCCGCGACGCTCAAGCTCAGCGCGCAGCTTACGCAGGCAGCTACTACGGTTTTGGAACTGGCTGCGACTCTCGCGCGCCGTCACGGTAATCCCCGAAGGGATATGTTTCATGCGCACCGCCGAGTCCGTCGTGTTGACGCCTTGTCCGCCCGGACCCGTCGCGCGAAACACCTGCACCTCGCAATCGCGCGCCAGCTCCTCAGCCGACATCTCGGCATAGCGAGCATACTCGCGCCATCCCATCTTGTTCTCATCCATATCAACACCTCCCCTCATACAAAAAATGTGACAAAGGGACGGTCCCTTTGTCACATCGCATACCAATCGCTTGTGTTGCGCGCTTAGGCGAAGGTGATCTCGCCGTTCTCGCAATCCATATCGGCGATACGTGCCAGGCTCTCAACGCGGAAGCCGCGCTTACGGAGCTTATCGCCGCCGCCCTGGAAGCCCTTCTCAACGGCGATGCCAATGCCGGCAACTTCGGCGCCCGCAGCCTCGCAGATCTTAATAAGGCCCTCAAGCGCGCAGCCGTTGGCCAGGAAGTCGTCGATAATCAGGACCTTGTCGCCCTCGGACAGGAAGCGCTTACCCACAATGACCGGGTACTCCTTCTGCTTGGTAAAGGAGTAGATGGTCGTGGCATACTGCTCGCCGTCAAGGTTGATGGACTGG
>CABUHP010000240.1 GCA_902491415.1 uncultured Collinsella sp. | reverse complement strand
CATGAATCGTGTTGCCGCCGTACTCGGTGTCACCATCCACGTTGACTTAAGTCTCCTGTCGTTTGAATGTACTTGCATCGAAGATGGTCACTGCTTTAATGAGGTTGTCAGCTTGCCCACAACGGGCGTCAATACCCATCGCATTTGGATGATGGAGAGTTTCCTCAAGGAAATCGAGACCTATGGTCGTCGCTTCACGGTGCACGAGTATCACGAGATGCTCAAGACCGTTGAGAGTTCAAAACCTGATTACGCGCCTTGGCAACAGGGCCTTGCGGCGGCCTGCGCCTGTGGCGCCTTCGTTTTTTTGCTCGGCGGCGGCCCTATCGAGATGGCCTGCGCGTTCGTGGGCGCGGGTGTCGGCAACTTTGCCCGCTCCCATATTCTCAAGCAAGGCCTTGGTCAGTTCAGCGCGCTGACGACCGGCGTTGCGCTCGCTTGCGTTTCGTATCTGCTGGCATTGCTCGGCCTTGGCCAGGTCATACCGGGGGCAATGTCGCACCAAGAAGGCTATATCGGCGCCATGCTCTTTGTGATTCCCGGCTTTCCACTCATTACGGCAGGCCTCGACATCGCTAAGCTCGACATGCGAAGCGGTATCGAGCGCCTTTCATATGCCGTATCGATTATTGTGATGGCGACCCTCGTAGGTTGGATGGTTGCCGAGTGTGTTGGCCTGGCGCCGGACGACTTTGCCCCACTGGGCCTTTCGCCGCTTGCCCTTACGCTCCTGCGCGTGGTGATGAGCTTCGTTGGCGTATTCGGCTTCTCGGTGATGTTCAACAGCCCGGTAAAGATGGCCGCGGCAGCTGGGCTGATCGGCGCCGTGTCCAATACCCTGCGTCTGACCCTTGTCGATGCGCCGACGATGATTCCCTTCCTGGGCCTCAGCACGGGAATGCCTCCCGAGGCAGCAGCGTTTATCGGCGCGCTGGTATCGGGGCTGCTCGCAAGCTTGGCTGAAGTCAAGCTCACCTACCCGCGCATCGCCCTCACGGTGCCTTCGATTGTCATTATGGTGCCGGGCTTGTATCTGTATCGCTCGATGTATTACATGTGCACCTTCGACACGGTCAATATGCTCGGCTGGTTTGTGCGCGCAGTGCTCATCGTAGCGTTTCTGCCCGTTGGACTGGGTGTGGCGCGTACGCTCACCGACCCTCGCTGGCGCCACACCAGCTAATTGGTACAAGGGGGACAGGTTACTTTGCACCAAATGAGTTGCGGTGAAATAGGGACTGAATTGCTGCTTAAAGGGTCAAAACAGTCCGTATTCCACCGCAACTTATGGGGTCGGGGGATTATCGGTGCCCTGCATCTTCATAAACTCAACGCTTACGAAGCGCATGCGTTTCGTGCTAGGCTGGTTCCACCACATAAGTAGTCGCAGACGCGCGTACCACGGGCGGGCGAGATGAAGTTCCAACAGCTCCATCTTGCCCGCCCGTTTTTGTTGCGTGGCGCCGCGGTACAACACAGAGAGGAATCTGCCCTTTATGCCTATCAACAAACGAGAGAGCCTGCTGTTCACCTTTATCATGTGCTTTTGCATGGTGCTCTGGATGAGCATCTACAACGTTGCCCTGCAGCACGGGGCCATCAACGGCGAGGTCGTTGCCACTGCGTGGCTCGGCTTCCCCGTTGCCTACATTTTTGCCATGTGCTGCGACTGGTTCGTCGCCAGCCCGCTCGCCAAGGGTTTCGCCTTTAAGTACTTGGTCACGCCGGGCAAGAGCTCGCCACTTGCCATGACGCTCGCCGTCAGTTCCTGCATGGTCGTTCCCATGGTCATCATCATGTCGCTGTACGGTGCCTGTGAGGGTCTGACGCACATGCCCGGCGGCATCCTTGCGAACCTGTATTCCGTGCCCGCGATCTGGATGATCAACATCCCGCATAATTTTGTGATGGCGCTGCCGTGGAACCTTTTGGTAGCCGGTCCGATTTCCCGCTTCGTCTTCCGTCGCGCCTTCCCTGTGGGGACGGTTTTCGAGGAGGAGCATGCCGAGCTCTTGGAGCAGGCTATGGCTCCTGAGTGCGAGTAGCTCGCTTAGGGATCTGCTGAGCGCGGGCGACTTGCTTGGTTGGAGCCCTAAGCGTGGATAGCTCTCTCGGCGACATCGCGGGCGTGAGCGGTGCGCATGACCGGAGGGCCCGTGCTGCTCCGTTGCCCGACGTGCTAGCGCGCAGAACAATCTGTTGGTGCATTCGGCGGCTGCTGAAGCGTTTCGGCAGCCGCTTTTTATACGGAGTTTAAATACAACAGTCTGTTGTATTACGTAGAGTGGTATATCTCTAGCGGGAAAAATGCGAGAGACGGAGCATTATGGCGTTGCTAGTAGGACTGGACGTAGGGTCGACGACGACCAAAGTTTACGCGATGCACGAGGATATGACCGAGGCGTGGTGGGGATATCGCCGCCACGGGGCGTGTCAGACAGCGAGCGTGCGCGCCATGCTCGGCGAGCTCGCCGAGCGCTTTCCCCATGAGTCACTGCGCGTTGCGGTGACCGGCTCGGGTGCGCGCGATATCGCGACCGCGCTGGGCGCCTCGTACGTTCAGGAGGTGGTCGCCAACGCGCTCGCGATCAGCAGGTTCTATCCGCAGACGCGCTGCGCCATCGAGCTGGGCGGCCAAGACGCCAAGATGATTTTCTTCCGCACCAACGATAAGGGAGACATCGAGGTTGCCGACATGCGCATGAACGGCTCGTGCGCAGGCGGTA
>CABUHP010000239.1 GCA_902491415.1 uncultured Collinsella sp. | reverse complement strand
CCGAGCCGACCGACTACATCCACCGTATTGGCCGTACGGGCCGTGCCGGTGAGCTGGGCTGGGCCATCACGTTTGTGACCGAGCAGGACGTGGACGAGTTCTACGAGATCGAGAAGCTCATGGACAAGACCGCCGACATCTACGAGGCCGGTGACCTGCATGTGGGCCCCAATCCGCCCGCGGTTGACCCCGAGCGCGATCCTGCGGCCTTTAAGGTGAAGAAGAAGACCAAGCGCGGCAAGTCCAAGAGCAAGAAGAAGCTTGAGCAGGCGCGTCGCGACGGCAAGCGCAACGGCGACGATTACGGCGACGTGGCTGGTCGTTCCAACCGCGGTCGCGACGAGCGCCGTGGCGATGGCGAGCGTCCGAGCCGTCCCAAGCGCGGTGGCAAGACCCGCGTGCGCGAGGGCGTTCAGGCTCGCGTGGACGAGGCTGTTGAGAGCGTGGCTCGCGAGGTGGCTGCCGAGGAGCGCGCTGGTGCTGGTGCCGCTGAGCAGCCTGCGCGCGGTAACCGTGCCGAGCGTCGTGCCAAGCAGTTCCAGGGTGAGGCACATCGCCGTCGTCGCGAGGATGAGGATCGCGGTGGCCGTCGTCGTGTCGAGCGCGAGGACGAGGGCCGCGGTTCGCGCGGTGGCAAGCGCGGTTCGGGCGACCGCTGTCGTTCCGGTCGTGATGGCGAGCGCGGTGGCCGTGATGAGCGTCGCGGCGGCGAGGGTCGTGGTGAGCGTGCTGCCCGTGGCGGTGAGTCCCGCGGCGGCAAGCGCTTTGAAGAGCGCGGTAGCCGCGGCGGCGAGCGTCGCGAGGGTGCTCGCGGCAATGGCAGCCGCGGCGGCGCTGGTCGTTCTAACGAGTCGCGCGATCGTCGTGACCCGCGTGCCAGCCGCGATCGTCGCGATGACTGGCGCAACTACGACGATACCCGCGAAGAGCGTCGCGGCGGCTACCGTGGTGGTCGCGGCGGCAACCAGGCCGGCTCCCGTGGCGGCCGTGCCGGCGGTCGCGATAACCGTGGCAGCTATGGCAACAGCCGTGGCGGCAAGCGCGGCAGCAGCTCCCGTCGCCCCGGTGACGGTGGCGGCAAGCGCAAGTAACATGCTCGTCGCGCGGTAAGGCGAGACGAGTTTGGGCCCCGAGCAAACAACGCTCGGGCTCTTTTGTTTGCCGTGTCCATCGCTAATTCAAACGTGATGTTCTCGGGAATGCATCTGGGGGATGCCGAGGACCTATTTTCTGCCATGCAGCAATGGGTCCCATGGGGTGCGCCGTGCATTTTTTGGAGTATTCTGCAGTTCGAGTTGTCTGCATATGATTCGACGTCGCCAACGGTGGCCTTCGGATATCCCTAGCGAGCGTTCCGAGTCAGATTTCGCCGTTTTCCGGAGCAGGGGCGCGTCATTCTCGCCATGTCGGGACTTAGAATGATACGGCGCCCTACAGTTTTGCCCACCCGCGGCGGTGCTGACGCGGTCACGTTGCAGAATACTCCGTTTTTTGCACGTGCCGGGATGGGGTACCTCAGGAGAACGCGGCGGTATCCAGTAAGTATATGCAATCTGTACCGTAATTTATACAAAACGAAGAGGCAGACAGCGTAGGGTGGGTGCATTGGGGTGCTTGGTGCACCAAAACGGGGATCCCATGCGCCGTATACTCTGTCTGAATGTGAAAACGGCTTGACGCGTTGCCAGGCGTAGGGGGAGGGTGCCTCGATGGACGTATTCGAAATTGTGTTTAGTCCGACGGGCGGAACGCGGAAGGTGTCTGGCCTTGTGGCCGGGGCGCTGGACAAGAATACCGTTACCGTCGATTTGACCGATAGCGGGCTAGATTTCAGCGCTGTCTCGATGACTGAGGACAACGTGGCCGTAATCTCTGCGCCGGCGTATGCCGGTAGAATCCCGGCTGTGGTGGCTGACCGGTTGGGCATGGTGCGCGGCAACGGGGCTCGGACTGTTTTGGTTTGTGTATACGGAAACCGCGCGTTTGAGGACACGCTCGTAGAGCTGGAGGACGTTGCGAAGCGCGCTGGATTTAGGGTGGTTGCAGCGGTTTCTGCTATTGCTGAGCATTCCGTTGCTCGTCAGTTTGCTGCCGGTCGTCCGGATGCGCAGGATGCGGCGCAGCTTGCTGAGTTTGCTCAGCAAATTCAGCAAAAGCTGTTGGCTGAGGATGCGTCCGGGCCCTCTATCCCCGGCAATCGTCCTTATAAACAAGCCGGAGGTCACCGCATGGCACCCGAGGCAACAGAGGATTGTGTCTCCTGCGGTGCATGCGCCGCGGCGTGCCCCGTTTGCGCTATCGACAAGAGTGACCCCAAACGAGCAGCTGGCGAGGCGTGCATCTCCTGCATGCGCTGCATCGCCGTATGTCCGCGAGGCGCTCGCAAGCTTGATCCCAACAAGCTATCCGCTGTTTCCCAGATGCTGAGCAAGGTTTGCGTCGTGCGGAAGGAATGCGAGCTCTTTATCTAGCGCAAGTGAGATTGGTGCAAACAAACCTGGCCCTTTTGCACCAAAAACGATCCGTTTTCCTCCGTTCCCAAGGGATCATGTGATCCGAAGGGGACGGAGGAAAACGGATCAAAAAGGAAAAATAGTAAGGCGCTCTTTTTCACATTGAATATTGCAATTTGGTAACGCGTTTTATCAAATATGGCATTTATCTGCGGTAATGTTCTATTTCACCGCCGAGGGTGACATTTCATACCGCCTGCCGAACTGCGTGGAGACCTAACAACTT
>CABUHP010000238.1 GCA_902491415.1 uncultured Collinsella sp. | reverse complement strand
TTTGACCATCCCTTCGACGGCTACGCCGATCCGGACGTCCAAAAGATGCATGCTGCCACGGCAGACACCTGTGATGCCTTCGGCCGTACCGCCGTTCGCATCCAGGAGGTCTACGATTCGATCGACATGATCGAGACCATGCTCGAGAACTGCCCGTCGGGCCCCATCCTCACCACGGATTGGGAGTACACCCCGCACAAGTACGCCATCGGCGCCACCGAGGCGCCGCGCGGCGAGGACGTGCACTGGGCCATGCTCGGCAACAACCAGAAGTGCTACCGCTGGCGCGCCAAGGCCGCCACGTACAGCAACTGGCCGGTCCTGCGCTACATGTTCCGCGGCAACACCGTGGGTGACGCGGCGCTGATCGTCGGCTCGCTCGACCCGTGCTACTCCTGCACTGACCGCGTGACGGTGACCGATGTCGCCGCCAAGCGCGACCACGTGCTCGACAAGGAGCAGTTCGAGAACGTCTGGCGCGACAAGTCGCCGCTTGCGGGCGAGGGCACCATGGCCGCTCCGCTCGATGAGGAGGCGCTCTAATATGCTGAAGCTTTGGAAGGTCAACGCCAAGGCCGGCGACGCGACGGTCAAGTACCCGTTTGCGCCGTTCCCCACCAACATGGACATGCGCGGCAAGCCCGAGCACAATGCCGAGCTCTGCATCGCCTGCGGAGCCTGCGGCGTGGCTTGCCCGGCCGATGCCATTCGCATGGACACCGACCTTGCGGCCGACACCATCACCTGGTCGATCGACTACGGCCGCTGCATCTTTTGCGGCCGCTGCGAGGAAGCCTGCCCCATGGAGGCCATCAAGCTCACCGAGGAGTTTGAGCTGGCCGTCATGAGCAAGGACGACCTCACCAGCAAGAGCGTCTACACGCTCGAGCACTGCTCGCGCTGCGGCAAGCCGTTCGCCCCGCACAAGGAGATCGACTACGCTAAGCGCCTGCTGCAAAAGGCCGGCGGCATGGAGGCCGAGCAGGCCGCCCGCACCGTCGGTATGTGCCAGGAGTGCAAGCGCGAGCTCGACGCCCTGCGCGCCGCCTCGGCCGTAAAGACCGGCAACGCGCACGGCATGGCTGCCAACGAGACGCTTGCGTCCGGCGAGCCCCAGGGCCCCGGCATGGAGTATCTGGGCGGCCACGGCGTGAACCCGGAGTATATCGCCCGCGAGCTTAACCCCGATGCGCCCGAGATTCCCGCCGGTCCGGCTCCGGTCGAGGGCATCATCATGGATTTTGAAACGAAGGAGGAGTAACCATGGCCGAACCCACGCTTTTGCCCGAGCGGCTTCAGTACCGCCCGACCAAGATCGAGCTCGACGAGAGCATCGAGAAGGCCAAGGCGACCCTTCTTAAGAAGATCAAGCGCTCGGTGTACGTCTACCGTGTCGACTGCGGCGGCTGTAACGGCTGCGAGATCGAGATCTTCGGTTCCATCACGCCCGTCTTTGACGTCGAGCGCTTTGGCATCAAGGTCGTGCCCTCGCCCCGTCACGCCGATGTGCTGCTGTACACCGGCGCCGTGACGCGTGCCATGCGCATGCCGGCCCTGCGCGCGTTTGAGGCCGCACCCGATCCCAAGATCGTGGTGTCCTATGGCGCGTGCGGCTGCACCGGCGGCATCTTCTACGACAACTACTGCGTCTGGGGCGGCACGGATAAGATTCTGCCGGTCGATGTCTACATCCCCGGCTGCCCGCCCAGCCCCGCGCAGACCGTCTACGGCTTTGCCATGGCACTTGGCCTGCTGGACCAAAAGCTCCATGCCGAGACTACGGTGGAGGCTGCCGGCGAGCAGGCCGATATCCTGCACCCCGGCGTGCCGTACAAGCTGCGCGTTGCCATCGAGCGCGAGGCTCGCGCCATGAGCGGCTACCGTTACGGCCGCGACCTGGCCAACGAGTTTATGGATACGCTCGAGGACGCGCCCAAGGGTGATATCCGAGGTGCCATGGCGCTGCTCATCGACAAGCAGCACGATCCGCGCCGCGTTGAGGTCTACTCGGCGCTGCAGGATCTGGTGCTGGCCGGAGGTCACTAGATGGAGCTCACGGACCGCTCTGGTTACTTTGCGGGCCCCGGTATGCTCGGCGGCTCCTTTGGCGATGCCTCGCGCGCAAGCGACGAGGCCGCCGAGGGCGTCGCCGACCCCTGCCTGGGCCATGCGCCCGACCAGGTGGTCTTCTATGAGCTCACGCGTAAGTTTGTGGAGACCGAGGAAGACGTTCCCCAGGAGGCCTGCGACGTGCTGTACTACACGCTCGCCGTGGGCCACCACACCGGCGTGCTCGACTGCTTTGAGCCGCGCCTGTCGGTGCCGGTGGATGTCTTCTATTCGCTCGTCGACGCGCTGCCGGAGGGGGAGGCCAAGACCAAGTTCGAGGCCATCCGCTCCTTTGGCGAGTGCCAGCTTGACAAGGCGGCGGTGCCGTCGCTGCTCGAGGCCTGCGACACGCTGCTCGACGAGCGCGGTTTTCGCGGCTCGGCCAAGGCCGGCATCTCGGTGTTCGACGACGACTTTGGCCTGCATGCCCAGCAGGTCGCGTTTCTGATGAAGTTCCGCGATCTGGTTGAGCGCGTGCGCGATGTGTCGGGCGTGTATCTGACGGGAAGGTTGCAGTAATGGGTCGCGTTGTGGATGGTCGTGTGAACGGCGCCCCATTTGCGGGTATCGTGCTCACGGCGGGAAGCGTGCTGCGCGCCGACGATGCCGCCGGCCCCGTGCTCTCCAAAAAGATGGAAGGCGCGCCCAT
>CABUHP010000237.1 GCA_902491415.1 uncultured Collinsella sp. | reverse complement strand
CATGAGTGTCGCGGCCTCGACGCCAACGACGGCACCGGCCCCGTGGCCGCGGCACTCATGCTACTGCAGCAGTTGGGTGCCAGCGACGACGACTAACGGGTCGACGCTGCAAACGCTCCATTTGGGCAATCTGACCCTCACTCGTCGGTCGCGTACGCAAGTACGCTTCCCTCCTCCTTCGGGCCACCTTGCCACAAATGGAACGTTATCGCTCACTTATGCTCAACCTGTAAGGGTATTTATGGGACAAAGCTATCTTTGCCCCACCACGTTGCGGGTCGACCCTTCGCCCGACCGAAAGGAAAGCATGTTCGGATACATCTATAAGAAAGATGTCGCCATTATCGCGGTTGTCCTGTGTCTTTGTCTGGGCGTGGGCAGCTTCTTCGATTATCAGATCTCGAGCGCGCTGTTCAATATCGGCAGCATGTACGGTCGCTTTATCGAGGCGGCCGGCGAGCTGCCGTTTGAGCTGACGGCGAGCATCGCGGGCGTTATGCTCGTGCGCGCGGTGCGTCCCGACTCCAGGGGGAGCAAATGGCTCGCCGTGCTCGGCATCCTCATCAACGTGGGCCTGCTCGGCTACGAGATCGTTTCGTCCCTGAGGGTTGGCGGCAAACTCATCGCGGCTCAGTTGGTGCTGACGTTTGTGCTGGTCATCGCCGCCAATCTTATCGTCTATCGTCTCACGCGCACGACCGAGCCCGACGAGCTCACGCGCTGGGCGTTGATGGTGCTTGTCGTGTGGGTCGCTCAGGCCATCATCCTCAACGTGATTGTCAAGCCGCTGTGGTCGCGCCCACGCATGCGCGTGATCGAGGTGACGCAGGGACTCGAGTTTCAGCCGTGGTGGGTGATCGGCAACCCTGACAAGTGGGCCTATATTGCCGCCGGTGTAGTCAAGGACGGCTTTAAGTCGTTTGCGAGCGGACACACGGCGCATGCGGCGATTGGCCTTATGCTCGCCGGGCTTCCCGCGGCAGCCTTTAAGGAAAAATCTTCGCGTCGCCGCGTGATCTTTTGGGCGGCGGCTGTGGTCGCGGCGCTCGTCGCGCTTGGCCGCATCGTGATCGGTGCACACTTTTTGAGCGACGTGAGCTGCGGTTTTGCCCTGGTACTGGCGCTTGAGTGCCTTGCCGCGCGCATTGCCTATCCCAACGGCGTACAATAGCTCCGTTTGAATCATCTGGCCGATACCCGGTAAGAGAGGATTGCCATGCTCGCGTTCAACAACGACTATTCCCACGGCGCACACCCAGCGGTGCTGCAGGCGCTCGTCGATACCAACATGGAGCCGCAGCCCGGCTACGGTACCGATGCGCATACCGAGCGTGCCAAGCAACTTATTCGCGAGGCCTGCCAGGCCCCCGATGCCGACGTGTTTTTTCTGGTGGGCGGCACGCAGGCCAACGCGACGGTGATCGACATGCTGCTCGCGCCGTACGAGGGCGTCGTTGCTGCCGAGACTGGCCACGTCGCCTGCCACGAGGCGGGCGCCATCGAGTTTGGCGGCCACAAGGTACTCACCATCCCCGGCTACGAGGGCAAGATGCACGCCGAGGACCTCGAGAACTATATCCAGGTGTTCTACGAAAACGAGAGCTACGAGCACACGGTGTTCCCGGGCGCCGTGTACGTGAGTCTATCGACCGAGTACGGCACGCTGTACTCCAAGGCCGAGCTCGCGGCGATTCATGCGGTATGCCAGAAGCGCGAGATTCCGCAGTTTGTGGACGGTGCTCGCCTGGCCTATGCGCTGGCGGCCGATGAGTGCGACATTACCCTGCCTGAGCTGGCGCAGCTGTGCGACGTGTTCTACATCGGCGGCACCAAGTGCGGCGCGCTCTGCGGCGAGGCTGTGGTGTTCTGCGGCATGCACGCTCCGGCACATCCCATTCCGCGCATTAAGCAGCACGGCGCGCTGTTGGCCAAGGGCCGCCTGACGGGCGTGCAGTTTGAGGCACTCTTTACCGATGGCTTGTATTTTGAGATTGGTCGACAGGCGATCGAGACGGCCCAGACGCTACGTCGTGTGCTGCACGAGCGCGGTTACCAGTTCTTTTTGGAGACGCCCACGAACCAGCAGTTTGTGATTCTGCCCAACGAGGATATGGCCCGCATTCGCGAGCATGCCTCGATCGAGTACTGGGAAAAGTACGACGATACTCACACGGTGGTGCGCTTTTGCACCAGCTGGGCCACGACGCAGGAGGACATCGACGCGTTGGCGGCTGTCCTGTAGCCTGATGTAATGACAAGGGGCCGCCTTGCGCTGGGTTTGGCGCAAGGTGGCCTTTGTTTTTGAGGGGGAAGGGTTGTATGACCGAGATGTCCGATCCGACGATTCGTCTGGCGACGCCCGATGATGCGCCGGCGTTGCTTGCCATCTATGAGCCGTATGTGCGCCAGACGGCGATTACCTGCGAATACGAGGTGCCGAGCGTTGAGGAGTTCGCCGGGCGCATCGAGCGCACGCTCAAGCGCTATCCGTATCTGGTGATGGAACTGGACGGGCGTCCGGTAGGCTATGCCTATGTGAGTCCGCTCAACAGCCGCGAGGCATACGACTGGTCGGTCGAGACGTCGATCTACCTGGCGTGCGACGTGCGCCACGGCGGGCTGGGCCGCAAGTTGCACGATACGCTCAAGCAATGTCTGATCGCGATGGGCATCACCAATATGTGCGCGCTCATTGCCGTGCCGCACGACAAGGACGACGAGTATCTGACGCACAACAGTCAGGACTTCCATGCTCATAT
>CABUHP010000236.1 GCA_902491415.1 uncultured Collinsella sp. | reverse complement strand
GGTATCCTCGGGCAGAATGAAGAAGTCGGCCTTCAGACGCGAATCGAGCGGCTCGATCACACCGAGCGGACCGGCGGTCTGGTACGTGCCCACCACGCTTATGGCTGCACGCTCAACCACGCTTTCGATCACGGCGCGCCGCTCACCGTGCGGGCTGTTCTTAATGCTCACGGCAACGGTATCGCCATCCATGATCTCGCGCTTACCGCGGCCCATGACCTTGTAGTCGCCGTTTTCGGTTACAACGTAGGCGCTATGCTCATGGAGCTGCACGCGCCCGGTCAGGCTCGGACGGCGTTCGCTGCGCACCGGCCCGCGCTTATTGCGGGCACCGCGCTTATGCTTGTTATTGCGCCCCATGGCGCCTCCTTGCTATCGATGACGAACTCCAAAGAGTCTACCCAAATGATTCGCTTTCCTGCCGTCCCCTAGGGATCAAAAAACGGGCCGCCCCATAAGAGACGACCCGTTGGAAGGGATGAATTCCAAGCATGCCTACACGCGCAGGTAGCGGCGCATGGCGATGGCAGAACCAAAGAGACCGATAATCACACCGACCAGAATCAGCGCAGCATAGGTCACCAGGTAGTACTGCATCGGCAGGGCAAACGACATCCAGCCGATGCTCTCCTGCAGACGCGGAATCATCAGATTGCGCAGCAGCTCCAGAACGCCGATGGAAAGCAGCGAGCCCAAAATGGCCTGCAGCACGCCCTCGGTGATAAACGGGCCACGAATGAAGCCGTTGCTGGCGCCGACCAGACGCATAATCGCAATCTCACGACGACGCGCCGTGATGGACAGGCGAATCGTGTTGTTGATGAAGATGAATGCGATAAAGGTCAGAAGACCAACGAGCACCACGGCGGCGATGCGGATGTAGTTGGTCACCTGGAACAGGCGGCTCACTTCCTCCTGGCCGTACAGCACGCTCGCGTTGACGTCGCCGTCATCCGCGATCTTCTGGAAATCGGTATCCTTCTTGAGCTTCACTGCCGTGCTTTCGACCTTGGACGGATCGTCCATCTCAATTGCAAACGAAGCCGGCAGCGGGTTCTGGCCATCGAGCGCGCTCATGGTGGCGTCGGCGTTGCCCGACATCTTGCTCGTATACTCGGCCAGCGCGTCGTCCTTGTCCTTATAGGTCACGGACTTGACGTTATTCCACGTCTTAAGCTCGGCCTCAAAAGCCTGAACATCAGCTTGATCGGCGTCATCGCTAATGAACGCGTTGATGACAACCTGATCCTCGACGGTGCCGATCACGGAGTTCAGCATCGCGGAGCCCATGATAAACAGGCCGATGATAAACAGCGAAAGGAAGATCGTGATGACGGCGCCGAGCGAGGTAGTCCAGTTACGGAAGAAGTGGCTGATTGCCTCTTTGAAGGAGTAGCCCACGTTAGTTGGTGCCATAGTTGCCGTAACCTCCCCTCTCCTGGTCGCGGATAACGTGGCCGCCCTCGAGGGCGATCACGCGACGGTGCATGCTATCGACCATCTCGCGGTCGTGCGTGGCGACGATCACGGTGGTGCCGGTGCGGTTAATGCGCTCGAGCAGCTTCATGATGCCCAGCGAGATCGCCGGGTCGAGGTTACCCGTGGGCTCGTCGCAGATCAGCAGCGGCGGACGGTTGACCATAGCGCGGGCGACGGCAACGCGCTGCTGCTCGCCACCGGAAAGCTGGTCGGGCAGCGAGTCCATCTGATCGGCCAGACCGACCAGACGCAGCACCTCGGGCACCTGGCTGCGAATGACGCCCTTGGGCTTGCCGATGCACTGCAGGGCAAACGCCACGTTTTCGTAGGCGGTTTTTTGCGGCAGGAGCTTAAAGTCCTGGAACACGGCGCCAATCTGGCGGCGCAGGAACGGAACCTTGCGGTTCTTGATCTTCATGAGGTCCTGACCGGCAACCAGGATGCGACCGCTCGTCGGCTTGACGTCGCGGTTGAGCGTCGACAGCAGCGTGGTCTTACCCGAGCCGGAGTGACCGACCAGGAAGACAAACTCGCCCGGATAGATCTCGATGTTGATGTCGTCGAGTGCAGGCTTGTTGGGCTGTGCCGGATAGATCTTGGTGACATGCTCCATAAGGATGACGGGCTCGACACCGGCCTGCTTGGCCATCTTCTTGCGGCTGGCCTGCGGATCGATGGGCGCAAACACCGACGTAAAATCGGGGTTGTTGAGCGCGTTATCGAGGCTTGCGACCTCGGCTGCCTGATCGCTCTCGACCACCGGGGCAGCAGGCTGCGTGGGATCGGGAATAGCGGCAAAGAGACCGGACTGCGCAGGCTGAGGAACCGGCGTCGCAGGGGCCATGGGGTCGGGAATGCCGGCCATGGTAGGCTGCGGCGTGGCGGCGCCAGCCTGAGGCTGCTCCACGCGAGCGGTCACGGCCTGAACGGGCTCAAAACCCGCCGTGCCGGAAAGCGCGACATCGCTGGTGGGATTGTAGGCAAAGGGATCGGATGCCGGCTGTGCCTGATCTGCCGGCTGAGCGGGGGCCTGAGCAACAGGCTGGCCCTCTGAATCCGGAGTGGCGAAACGACTGCCCTGGACGCCTGTCTGCGTCTTGGGGGCATCATCGCCCGCACCGGAGGTACGGAAGTGGTTACCCACTGGTGCTCCTTATCGTCGTGCGTTTAAACTACATGAGCGCTTTACATTTTAGCAGCATTAGCTTTGCTGCACATAAGAAGCATGGCGGGCTTTGGGATCCCACCGGCCGCCTTGATTATCAACTTCATCCGAACACTTCC
>CABUHP010000235.1 GCA_902491415.1 uncultured Collinsella sp. | reverse complement strand
TAACTACCCCGCCTGCAGGGTAGTTAAAAAAGCCCCGTCCCAAATTAGCTACCCTTAGCGCGAAGAAACAGCCCCGCGACTGACATCGGTCGCGGGGCTGCTTAGTTTCTAGTGGCTATGCGGGCAATTGACGCAGCAGCCGCTCGTGGCGTTGGTGCTGGAGCCGCCGCTTCGCTGGTCGGTGTTGTAGAAACCGCTGCCCTCAAATTTAATGCCGCTGGCCGAGAACGTCTTGGCCGCCGGGGCACCGCAGCTGGGGCACACGACCTCGGGAGTCTCGGACATGGGATGCTCAACCTCAAACACGTTGCCGCAGCTCGAGCATTTGTAATCGTAGCGCGCCATAATACTTCCTTTTCAGCACAAAGCGGGCAGATTACTCTGCCCGCAAAAATTCAAACGTCTGTAACTGTACCCTATATCGGGCGTTTTATCACGCTTCGCCCCAGAATCTATGCGTGTTGCGCAGGAGCTGTGCGGTTTTGCCCTCAGCGGCCGCAACGTCGGCCTCGTCAGCCTGCCAGGTCCAGTTGCCCGTGGCCACGCCCGGTACGTTCATGCGCGCGTCGTCGCCAAGCCCCAGGACATCCTGCAGCGGCATCATCACCAGGGGAGCGTCGCTTACCAGCGCGTCGCTCATCAGCTTGGCCGCCACCTCAACACCGCTCGGTTCGTCGCCGCCCGCAAAGGAACGCGTGCACCAACCGGCGAGCGTCGACGTATCGTGCGTCGAGGTGTACAGGATCTTGCCAGGCGTGGGATGTACGCCGCAACGGACGTCGTAGTCGCTAAACTCCAACACGTCCATACCGGGGAAACCACAGGTCGAAGCCATGGCGCGAACACCGGGCGTCAGGTAGCCCAGGTCCTCTGCGATAAAGTTGAGCGGCCCCAGCTCGTCATAGGCAGTCTGGAACAGATCATTGCCTGGACCCGCCAGCCAGCGACCTTCGGCGCAAGCCTTGCCCGCGGGAATACTAAAGTAGCTGTGGAAGCCCAGGAAGTGATCCAGGCGCACGCGGTCGTAGAGCGAGAACGCACGACGTAGGCGATCCATCCACCAGCTATAGCCGTTCTGCTTCATGTGGTCCCAGCGGAACGTCGGGTTGCCCCACACCTGACCCTCGGGCGCAAAGTTGTCGGGCGGCGCACCGGAGATCTCGATTGCCTTACCGGTATCAGACAGCCAGAAGTTCTCGGGTTCGCTCCACGCATCTGCCGAATCGTCGGACACGTACATAGGAATATCGCCGATGACCTCGATGCCCTTCTTGTGTGCATAGTTCATGAGCTCGCACCAGGCCAGGTCAAAGCGGTACTGCATGTAAGCCTGCAGCTCTGCCTCGTCGTGGAAACGTTTATCGTCGATCAGATGCTCGTTGTAGCGCGCAACATCTGCCGGCCAATCGTGGCGCGATTCGCCTTCAAAGTACTTTTTGATGGCCATATAGACGCAGTACTTCTCGAGCCAGTCGGCGTTGCGATGTTTAAACGCCGTGTACAGCGGGTCGGCATCCTCGCCGCCGTGGGTCTTCCAGGTGACGAAGTCGGCAGCCAACTCCTCGTGGCTCTCGGGCAGCAGGTCGATATTGCCTGCAAAGGCCGAAGGGCCGGCATAAGGGGAGCGGAAGAAGTCCGTAGGATTGACGGGCAGGACCTGCCAGTAGCGCATGCCCATGGCGGCCAGGTGGTCGATAAAGCGACGCGTGGGCGCACCGATTGTGCCGGGCTTGCCATCGTCGGTCGGTACCGAGGTGATGTGACAAACGACACCCGCGCCGTGATCGAGCGGCTCTTGCAGACGCTGCTCGGCGTGGTGATAGATGATCGACGACCCCAGCGGATACAGATCGAGTGTGACGGTGCCATTGTGAATCTCGCACTCGTGACCGCTAATCACATCGCTCGCACATTCGTCGAGCGCCGGAATCGTCACGCGGTGTGAATTGCGCAAGCTGCGGTTGATGATAACCGTCGCGGCCTCACCGTCTTTACCGGTGCGCGTGTAGGCGAGTACCTCGTCGTTGAGCGCGAAGGCCTTGATATCGCCGTCAACCATAAACGGCAGGGCACGGCGCACGGCCGAGGCGTTTTTAAGGATGGCGAGTGTATCGAAGTCGTGCAGGTCTTCCTTCAAAGGCAACGTGCGGCGATTGCCCGGATCGGTCAGGCCCTCCAAGCCGTACTCATCGCCGTAATAGATTGAGGGCACACCCGGGAAGGTCATCTGCATGAGTGTCGCGAGCCAAAAACGGCTCTTGGCCAGGACCATCGAGTTCTCGTCCAGGCGCCATTTGCTGCGCTCGCACTCGGGCAGCTGCGACTCGTCAGGGCCGCCGCCGAGCACCGAGATAATGCGCGGACGGTCGTGGCTCGAAAGCAAATTTAGTGCGCAAGACAGGGCCTCACGCGGATAATTCTCGCGCAGGGTTTCGATATCCTCGGCTGCCTGGTAGGCGTTCTTGTAGCCCATCAAAAAGCCGATGACCATGTCGCGGAAGGGATAATCCATAGCCGAGTCGAGCTCGGAGCCTTGTAGATAGCGACGCAGATGGCCGTAGCTGATTTTGTTGGAGGCGTCTTCCCAGACCTCGCCGAGCAGCAGCGCGTCGGGCTTTTCGGCAAGTACTGCCTTCTTGATCTCGGTCAGGAAATCGTCCGAAAGCTCGTCGGCCACGTCTAGACGCCAGCCATGAGCGCCGGCACGTAGCCATTTACGGATCACGCCGTCCTTGCCCAGGAGCCGCTCGCGTACCAGCTCGGAGCTCACA
>CABUHP010000234.1 GCA_902491415.1 uncultured Collinsella sp. | reverse complement strand
GATGTAGAGCTGGGCCGGCAGCAGCCACTCTTCCATGGTCTTGGAGACCACGGAACGAACCTGCGGGTTCTGGGCGAGCTTGGCGGTGTAGGTCTTCATAAAGTCGAGGTAGGCCGGCAGGTCGAAGTAGAGGTTGTCGACCGGGCGCAGCTCGGGCACCTCGCCGGTGAGCTGGCTTTTGGGCGCGATGAGCTCCTCGGGCTCAAACTGGTGACCCAGGTCGCACTCGTCGGCATAAGCCTTCTCGGACTTGCAGCCCTGGATGGGGCAGCGGCCGATCACCTGGCGGCCGTTGAGGAACGTGCCGGCCTTGGCGTCGTAGAACTGCAGCGTGGAGCGCTTGGAGATGGTGCCCTGTTCGTGCAGACGCTCGATAATCTCGGCGGTCACCTCGTTGTGAATCTGCGCAGCCGGCTCAAGGCCCGAGCCGCCGTAGATATCGCAGCTGATGTTGTAGTTGTTGAGGGTCGCGGCCTGGCGGGAGTGATTGGACTCGACATACTCGGCGATGGACTTGTCGTAGCCCTCGTTCTCCTTGAGCTTGCGGTAGCTCTCCATGATGGGCGAGCCATAGCAGTCGGTGCCCGAGGTGAAGATGACGTTCTCGCGGCCCAGACGGTCGCGCAGGAAGCGGGCGAAGAAGTCGGCCGGGACAAAGACGCCACCGACGTGGCCAAAGTGAAGGCCCTTGTTGCCGTAGGGCTCGCCGGCGGTAACGATGGCGCGGCGAGGCCAGCTGGGACGGTCGTTCATGGAGTATTTGGATGCCATGGGACTCCTTCGCATATGGTGAGAGCGCGGCCGGGCGCAAGGCCTGGCGACGCGGTGGTCAATTCGTGCATATCGTTCGACATTATCGCACATGCGGACGGGTACGTGGCAGGGGCGCTATCCTAAGATGCTATGAATGAGATTTCCAACATACATGCGTTTGAAGACGAGGAATTTCTGCACGCTTGCTTCGTGTGGGGGATGGTCGTAGTCGGCGTGTTTGCCGTGTGCCTGGCGCCGGTGTTTATGCTGCTGGGCGGGCCTGCAGACTTGGATGCGGCTGACGCGGGCGGCTGGATGGCTGTCGTGGGCTGGATAGTCGGCTTGGCTGCGGTTTCTGCGGCGTCATTTGCCGTGCACGAGCTGGTGCACGGTGTGTTTTTTAAGCTGCTGGCGCCTGCGGGCGCGCAGGTGACCTTTGGGGCGAATCGCGAGACGGCGATGATCTATGCCTGCGCCGAGGGCGTTGTGTATTCGCGCCGGCGGTACATGGCGGTTTGCCTGGCACCGACGGCTGTTGTGACGACAACGCTTGCCCTGGGGTTTGCGTTTTCGGGCTATCCGCTGCTGTGCTATCTGGCGGCCGGCTTGCATTTGTCAGGCTGTGTGGGCGACTGGTATTACGTGCGGACCATTTTGCGCGACCGCCGCATTGTCGCCTGCGAGGACACGTCCTTCGGCGTGCGCTTTTTTGGGTGAGGAGATGTCGATGAAGCCGTTGTTGCTGCATGCGTGCTGTGCACCATGCTCGCTTGAGCCGGTTCGCCTGCTGCGCGAGGAGGGGTTTGAGCCCACGATTTGCTGGACCAACCCCAATATTCAACCGCGCGATGAATGGCAGCGCCGCTTGGACGAGCTGCGCCGGTGGTGTGCCGATGGCGACATCGAGCTCATCGAGGCAGGGGAGGACCGCGATCGCTGGGAGACCGGCGTGGCACCGCTGGGTGCCGATCGGCCTCGTCGCTGTCGCGCGTGCTATGCCCTGCGCTTGGCCGAGGCGTGCCGCGTTGCCCAGGAGCGCGGGTTTGAGTTTGTGGGCACGACGCTCGCCGTCTCGCCGTACCAGCTGTTCGATACCTGCAATGATGTGTTGGAGCGTCTGGCTGCCGCCCGCGGTCTCACCCCGGTGATTCGCGATTTTCGCCCGTATTACCCCGAGGCGACACGCCGTTCGCGCGAGCTTGGCATGTATCGGCAGAACTACTGTGGTTGCCGCTTCTCGGCTGTCGAGGCGGCCATGGACCGCGCCCGCATCCGCGACGAGCGCAAAGCCGCCAAAAAGTAGTTCACTTGGGACGTCAGCCTGCTAGGATGTAGAGCGGACTTTAGCTATATAAGGAGAATCCGACGTGTCTATGCGTACCGATGATTTTGACTACAACCTTCCCGAGGAACTGATTGCCCAAGCTCCTGCCGAGCCGCGCGACTCCTGCCGCCTTCTGGTGGTGGATCGCAAGGGCTCCCAGACGGGAACGCCGCTGGAGCACGGCGGTACCGTTGAGCACCGTATCTTCCGCGACATCATCGACTATATCGAGCCGGGCGACGTGCTCGTCATCAACCAGACGCGCGTGATGCCGGCTCGCCTGATCGGTCGCAAAGCCGGCTCGGGCGGCGTGGTCGAGACCCTGCTGCTCAAGCGCCGCGAGGACGTGGATCCGCTGGGCCATGTTTGGGAGTGCTTGGTCAAGCCGGGCAAGCGCCTGAAGCCCGGTGCTCATATTGAGTATCGCGCCGGTGGCGCCCATGCGCCCGAGGGGGCTCCCGTGGTGCTGACGGCCGAGGTTGTCGACTTTGTCACCGATAGCCGCGGCGGCCGCCTGGTGCGTTTTGAGCCGGCCGGTTGCAATGCTGCCGGCGATCCGCGCACGCTCGACGAGGCCATTCACGCCGCCGGTCATGTGCCGTTGCCGCCCTACATTACCGATTACGAGGGCGATCCCGAGAAATATCAGACCGTGTACGCCATGAAGGAGGAGCACTCGGCTGCCGCTCCTACGGCGGGTCTGCATTTTACTCCTGAGCTCATGGCC
>CABUHP010000233.1 GCA_902491415.1 uncultured Collinsella sp. | reverse complement strand
CGGCCTGGGTTGGGGCGATGCTTTGGGATGAGCTTCTTACTTAGCTGAAGAGGGGTTTTATGGCTGATAGGTAGTCTTTGGCTACTTCGGCCTTATCTGCTTGGAAGTTGTGCCAGGCCCACCATTGGACGGTGGCTACGAAGCTTGAGGCTATGTGGTGCAGTAAGAAGCTGCGGTCCATGGTGCCGGCGGGGCCTGCGGGGTCGACGGGGACGGTTTCGGCTGCTCGTGACATGATGGTCTTGCGTAAGCAGTCGGCGAAGACGCGTGAGCCGGCGCCGGCTACGAGGGCGCGTACGCCCTGACGACGATCCCAGAGGTTGTTGAGGATATGCTCGACTTGCACGAGTGGGTCGTCGAGCGGCGTACCATCGTCGTCGAGGGCGTGGGTGCAGATGCCGCTCACGAGCTCGGACAGTAGGCCGTCTTTGCTCTTAAAGAGGCCGTAGAATGTCGCGCGGCCTACGTGGGCGCGCGCGATGATGTCGCCGACGGTGATCTTGCCGTAGTCCTCTTCGCGTAGGAGTTCGGAGAACGCCGCGACGATGGCGGCGCGGCTTTTTGTCTTGCGGGCGTCCATGGCTATGCGTCCGCGTGAACAAGCAGGCAGCGGAGCGTACCGGAGCAACCCTCGTAGGGGCGTTTGCCGGCGCCGTAGCCGACGGCTTTGATGCGGTAGCGGGCCGGCAGGTGCTCGGATGTGCGCAGTGCGGCGACGATGGCAGCGCCCGTGGGCGTCACGAGCTCGCCGGCGACCGGTGCGGGCGTGAGGGCGATATTGCCCGCCTGGCACAGGTTGACGACAGCGGGGACGGGAATGGGCATAAGGCCGTGGGCACAGTGGATGGTGCCGTGGCCCTCGGAAAGCGACTCGACCACAATGTCCTCAATGCCCAGGTCATCGAGGCAGATGGCGACAGAGCAGACGTCGACGATGGAATCGACGGCGCCTACCTCGTGGAACATGACGGTCTCGGGCGTTTTGCCGTGGGCCTTGGCCTCGGCGGCGGCGAGCGCGGTAAAGATGGCGAGCGCGCGACGCTTGGCGCCATCACTCATCTGCGAGCCATCGATGATGGCGGTGACGTCCGCCAAAGAACGGTGATGATGGTGGTGGGCGTGATGATGGCCCTCGTGGCCATGGCCGTGGGTCTCATGATCATGCTCGTGTGTGTGCTCGTGTTCGTGTTCGTGTTCACCATGATCATGATGGTGGTGCTCGTGCTCGTGCGTGTGCTCGGCAGCTGCTTCGTTGCCGTAGAGCCATGCCATGTCGTGGTCGTGGTTCTCGAGCTCTTCTGCCAGCTGAACGTCGAAATCGCAGGCGTCGATGCCATGCTTGTTTACGCGCGTGACGGCGATCGTAAAGCCGTCGACCGGCAGTGTGGCGAGCTGTTCGCGCAGGTGTTCCTCGCTGGCGCCCAGGTCGAGCAGGGCCGCGACGGTCATATCGCCGCTGATGCCCGAGGTGCCGTCGATGATAAGCGTGTGCTGATGATTGGACATGGAATGCTCCTTAGCGGGCGCGGGGTGTGCCGGCGCTCAGATGATTGATAAGACTTGCCTGGTAAGCGGCGCCAAAGCCGTTGTCGATATTGACGACCGATACGCCGCTGGCACAGGAATTGAGCATGGCGAGCAGTGCGGCTACGCCACCAAAACTTGCGCCGTAGCCCACGCTGGTGGGAACGGCGATGACCGGACAGCTCACCAGACCGCCGATAACGCTCGCCAACGCGCCCTCCATGCCGGCGATGGCGATGACCACCTGTGCCTGGGCAAGTTCCTCGGCATGCGCGAGTAGGCGGTGCAGGCCGGCGACGCCTACGTCGTAGAGGCGGTCGACCTCGTTGCCATAGAACTCGGCCGTCAGTGCCGCCTCTTCGGCGACGGGCAGGTCGCTCGTGCCGGCGCAGGCGACGACGATGCGTCCGTTGCCGGTAGGGGAGGGCTTGCCGCCCACGAGGGCGAGCTGCGCGTCCGGGACATATCCCAGGTCGATGCCGTTGCCGAGGAACTCCGAGGTGCGGGCTGCCTTTTCGGCATCCAGGCGCGTGACCAGGATGCGCTCCTGGCCGGCATCGCGCAGCGCTTCGATAATGGCGGCAATTTGCTCGGCGGTTTTACCGGCACCGTAGACAACCTCGCCGGCTCCCTGGCGCACTCCGCGCGAAAGATCGAGCTGTGCAAAGCCCAGGTCGGCGGTCGGCGCCGTCTGGATGCGCGTGAGGGCATCGGCCGGCGTAATGCTTCCGTCTGCCACGTCACTTAGCAATTGCTCAAGATCTCGTTTGTCCATATAAGTTCCCTTCGACGCAGAAAAGTTTAGCACGCGAAGGGTTGTTTCCGAACATTAGAGCATAATTGTTCGGAAATCTGACATGTCAGATTAGATGAAGTTGTGAAGCAAACTGACTAGTCGCGCAGGATGATGTCCATGGCGAGCATCAGGTTGCGCTCGTCGATGGCAAACGGGGCGGCCTCGCGCGTCTTGGGCTTGGCACAAAAGGCGATGCCGGTGCCCGCGGCCTGAATCATGGGAATGTCGTTGGCGCCGTCGCCGATCGCGACGGTGTGGGCCATATCGACACCGCACTCAACGGCCCAATCCAACAACTGGATGAGCTTGGACTCCTTGGTCACAATATCTGCCGCCAGCTTACCGGTAAGCTTGCCGTCTACGACCTCCAGGCGGTTTGCCAGGCAAAAATCGATGCCCGCAGCGGCCACGATCTTATCGGCGACCTCGTGGAAGCCGCCGCTCACCACGCCGACCTTCCAGCCCTTGCTGTGCGCCGAGCGCAC
>CABUHP010000232.1 GCA_902491415.1 uncultured Collinsella sp. | reverse complement strand
CTCGGTCGGAATCAAGGCCAGGCCGCCGCGGCCGAGCACCTCGGCTGTGCGCTCGACGGCAAGCCGATGCGGCTCGCGCGTTCCCTCGTATACCCGATAGACCGTCTGCATGTGTATGCCAGCCCCTTACGCTCTGGTGCAAGTTTGTTTACTGTGGGGCATTCTCGCACGAAACGTTCAATCTATTTGCCCAGAGCGCATGTTGGTTTGGTGAGCGGCTCTAGTAGTCGGTGAAAGTGAGGGGGTTAATTGAAGATTTTAGCGCGCAAGCGTAACGGTACGATCGGGAAACTCGATGCTTGCAACCAGTTTTCCGCCGAGGCTCTCTGCGTACCTGCTCAGCGTGTCGAGCCTCATCGAACCCAACTCCCCACGCTCGAGCTCGGATACACGTTTTTGAGAAACGCCCATCGACTGGGCGACCGACGCCTGTGTTAGATCTTTTAACCTGCGAATCTGAGCAAGCTTATAGGCTTCGATACGATCGCGAGTCCTCTCCTGCTCGGCGGTAATGGAGTCGCGTGTTATCCCGCGAGATTCCATATACTCATGCAGTTCCATCTCGATTGAGCCTCCTTACGTGGCGACGGTATATTTGCTCGGCCCTTGGAATGTTGATCGCATACCAACCGTCCATTTTGCCCTTGACGATCCCGCTCGCGACTTATCACCCGCCAATAGCAATACCGCCTGGCGCTTGGGGTCAAAGGCGAAGAGGATGCGAATCACCTGCCCACCACACGACGTCACTCTCAGCTCCTTTAAATGATGAAGCTTCGAGCCCTTTACGCGGTCAACCAGCGGACGACCAAGGCTGGGACCTTCCTTCTCGAGCACCAAAAGGTCTGCATAAATCTGCTTCAGCGTAGCTTCATCCTGCTCATCAAGCCAAGGTTCAATGTAATCAAGCACGATACGGTACCGATGCAGCTGATTTGACATACCTTTCTCCTTCTATAGTAGAAGTTTTACGGTATATTGCAAGGACAAACTTGCGCAAATGTCTATTTATTCAGCTTAAAGACGCTGTTTGGGCTCGGTGACGATGGCTCGAACGATGCGGGGACGATCGGTGAGGTCGTGGACGATACGCACGTCCGAAAGGCCTGCTTGACGACAGAGCTCGGCCGCGGCGTCGAGCGCGCCCTCGTAGAGCTCGCAGGCAAACAGGCCGCCGGCACGCAGCATGTAGGGCGCCGCGTTGAGCAGGCGGCGGAAGATATCGAGACCGTCGGCACCGCCCTCGAGCGCCAGATCGGGCTCAAAGTCCTTGACCTCATGCGGCAGCGAGCGCATGACATCGGTGGGGATGTAGGGCGGGTTGGAGACGAGTACGTCAAAGGTGCCCCACTCTTCGCGGGGAATGGAACTCACCAGGTTGGTGAGGCTGAAGGCGACCTCGTCGGACGTGAGGCCAAGCGCATCGCGGTTTTTGGTAGCAAGGTCGATGGCGCGCGGCTCGATATCGGTAGCAGTGCAGGTAACGTGCCCGCGGCGCTCCCAGGCAAGGGAGAGCGAAATGCAGCCCGTGCCGCAGCCGACCTCGAGAACGCGGGCAGTGCGGGGCTCGGCTGGGGCAGATACGTTAGCCTCGGCGGCATCTTGCGCGGGAGTCGCCTGTTGGTCGTTGTCCTCAATGGCGATGCCGTATTCGTCGAGCTCGGGCTCGGGGGTTTCCATGGCCTCTGCTTCTGCCGCTTCGGCTTCTGCTGCCTGCGCGGCGGCTTCCTCGGCCTCGCGGTCGGCCAGTTCCTCGGCATAGGCGCGGCTACCGAACACGTCGCTACCCAGCGCAGCCTCATCGGCGGCCGTCAGGTTGGCGACACGGCGCTCGGCGGCCGCGCGTTCGTCAGCCAGCGCCGCCTCGGCTTTGCGGGCCTGCTCGACCCCATCGTTCCAAGGCAGCTCCACGCGCTGGCGGGCAGCGGCCTCGGGGCTCAGCACCTCGGCATCCAGATAGTTCAGAACTTCTTCGACGAGCATCTCGGTCTCGGGGCGCGGGATGAGCACACCGGGGGCGCACGCGACGTCGATCATGCGAAACTGCGTGCTACCGGTGATGTACTGCAGCGGCTCGCCCTTCGCGCGACGGACGACCGCCGCGTGCATGGTCTCGAGCTGCGCTGCGTCGAGCGTCTCGTCCATGCGCATATATAAGTCGATACGCGCCAGACCCGTAGCTGCGCACAGCAGCCACTCGGCAGAAAGACGGGGGTGCTCCTCGCCGCGCTCGGCCAGGTACTCCTTGGTCCACTCGAGACAACGCTTGATGGTCCAAATCTCGTTTGCCATGGGGCCCTCCCCTCTTAAGCGCCGGACGGCGCGCGAATGTCGGAGCAGATTGTACGCGAGGCCAGCGCTTGGCAAGGGACGATTGAAGGCAATTATCGAGAATCAGCCCAGAATTTTGCTTGGAACCCATCTGAAGTGCCCATTCGTCGACGTCTAAATCTGCATCCGTCAAGCTTTTGGCAAGGTTGACCCAAATTGACCAATATCTAACCAAGAACTTGCCACATCGCTTGACGCGCGACGCATCAAAAATCGCCCCGCGACTTCTCGGACGATTTTTCGAGCAATATTTCCAATAGCAGATGCACACCGTTAATTGCTTTAAGCAGGCAAACAGCCTAAAGGCCATCAAGACAGATTGAATAACATCTCAAAGCAATGTGCCCAACCCAGTCATTTAAGAACGTCCCCAATGACTACATCAAGGCGCCGCAGGTTGAGCATGCCGCATCAGGAGCAAGGCAACGCCGCAGGTAGAGGACGGACAGCGAGCGGGTCGCATTTGAGACAAGGTGACGTGAAACGAAAGGGCGCTGACCTTCTGGTCGCGCC
>CABUHP010000231.1 GCA_902491415.1 uncultured Collinsella sp. | reverse complement strand
TTTGCCGCGGCGACCCGTATGCACGATCTCATGCGGTGCCCCCAGGCCGGGCGCGTGCCCTTCGTGCAGCGCCAGCAGCTCGCCTACCGTGAGCGCAATCTCGCCACGCGGAACAACGGCATCGCAAAAGCCGTGCTCCAGCAAAAACTCGGAGCGCTGGAATCCCTTGGGCAGACGCTTGTGCATGTTCTGCTCGATCACGCGCGGGCCGGCAAATGCCGTCAGGGCATCGGGCTCGGCCAGGATAATGTCGCCCTCCATGGCAAAGCTCGCGGTTACACCTCCGGTCGTAGGGTCGGTGAGCACCGTGATATACAGACCGCCCGTCTCGCTGTGGCGCCTAACCGCCGCAGAAATCTTGGCCATCTGCATAAGCGAGGTCACGCCCTCTTGCATGCGCGCACCGCCCGAAACGGTAAAGCCGACAACTGGCAATCCCAGCTCGGTCGCACGCTCAAATGCGCGACAGATCTTCTCGCCCACCACTGAGCCCATCGAGCCCATCATAAAGTTGGCGTCCATAAAGAAGAGCGCCGTATCGCAACCGCAGATTTTGCCCCTGCCGCACACAACGGCATCGCGCTCGCCCGAACGCTCGCTCACGCTCTTGAGCTTGTCGGCATAGCCGGGAAACGAGAGGAAGTCCTCCGACGCCAGATTGGCATCCCATTCCTCAAACGTGCCCTCGTCGACCGTCATGCGCATGCGCGCGCGACCACTCACGCGAAAGTGTTTGCCGCAACGAGGACAGACCTCGAGGTTGTCGTGTAGGCGCGCCTCATCGATCACACGGCGGCACTCCGGGCATTTGATAAACACGTGGCGCGCGGGAAACTCGGCGCACGACTCGGTCATCGGCCCCTCGAGGACGTTGACCGTCTTCGCTTTTCTATTCATCAGCATAGAGATGCCCCATCAGATCGGTGTGATACATGCCCGACAAGAACTCGTCGTTTGCCAGCACGTCGAGCTGAAGCTCGCTGTTTTCGCTCACGCCCTCAATCACGAGCTCGCCCAGGGCCGAGCGCATCTTGCGAATGGCGCCGTCACGCGTGGGCGCACACACGATGAGCTTGCCGAGCATGGAGTCGTAGTACGGCGGAACGTTCGCGCCGGTAAACATGGCCGAATCCCAGCGCACGCGCGGACCACCCGGCACACGCAACGCGGTGACCGTTCCGCATGACGGCAGAAAGTCCGGCGTTTCGGCATTGATGCGGCACTCCATGGCGTGGTTGCGGACCGGCATGTCCTCCTGCTCAAAGGGCAGAGACTGGCCGGCTGCCACGCGCAGCTGCCACTTGACCAAGTCGGTATCAGTCACAAACTCCGTAACCGGATGCTCCACCTGCAAGCGCGTGTTCATTTCCATAAAGTAGAAATTGCCGTCGTCCGAATACAGGAACTCAATGGTACCGGCGCCCTCATAGCCAACGGCACGAGCCAGGTCGCGCGCGGCCTTGTGCATGCGAGCACGAATGTCGTCGTGTCCGTCGAGGCACGGCGCGGGGCTCTCCTCGATCAGCTTTTGGTTGCGACGCTGCACCGAGCACTCGCGCTCGCCGAGCGAAAACACATGGCCCTGCTTATCGGCCATAATCTGCACCTCAACGTGGTGCGCCGGCGCGACGAACTTCTCCATGTAGCACTCGCCGTCGCCAAAAACGGCCTCGCCCTCGGCACGCGCCTCGATGAACGCCTTTGCCGCATCTTCCACGCGCTCGACCTTGCGAATGCCGCGACCGCCACCACCTGCACGCGCCTTGATGAGCACGGGGCAGCCGATGCGCTCGGCCTCGGCCGTCGCCTCCTCGGGGCTTTTGAGCAAATCGCAGCCCGGAACGATGGGCACGCCCGCCGCGGCAGCCGTTCGGCGTGCGGCGTCCTTGTCGCCCATGCTGTCGATGACCTCGGCCGAGGGACCAACAAACGCCAGGCCATACTTGTCGCAGTCGCGCACGAAGCTCGCCTTCTCGGAAAAGAAGCCATAGCCGGGATGAATTGCCTTAGCCCCCGACTTCACGGCACAGGTGAGCACAGCATCGTCGTTGAGGTAGCTCTCGGCAAGACGCGGGCCGCCGATGCAATATGCCTCGTCGGCAAGCTGCACGTGCAGCGCGTCCGCATCGGCCGTGGAGTAGACGGCGACGGTCTTGATGCCCATATCGCGGCACGCGCGGATAACACGGACCGCGACTTCGCCGCGGTTGGCGATGAGCACTTTGTCGAACATGAAGCCTTCCTTAACTTTCGTGCATGAGTGCAAAGGACATATCGGCGCGGCAGCAAACCTCACCGTTGACGCTCGCAGTACCCGTCGCAAAGCGGAACGGCCCGCGCGCACGCGTGATAGAGCACACCAGGTCCACCGTGTCGCCCGGGCGTACCGGACGCTTAAAGCGAACCTTGTCCAGACTCGTGTAGAACGGCGTCGCGCCGCGCGCCTCCTCATCGCCCATCAGCAGCACGCAGCAGTTCTGGGCGAGCATCTCGCACTGAATCACGCCGGGGACAACCGGGTTTCCCGGAAAATGCCCCTGCAAAAAGTACTCGTCGCCCGTAATCGTGATCTTGCCGTGGGCCTCGTCGCCCACCAGCTCGGCTTCGTCGAGCAAAAGCATCGGCTCGCGATGCGGCAACAGCTTCTTGAGCTCTTCTTTGTTCATGGATATCACCTATCCGATCCTCATGAGGCAGCTGCCAAACTCCACGAGGTCGCCGTCGGCCACGCAGATCTCGAGTACCTCGCCATCCGTCTCTGCCGTCACCTCGTTGAGAACCTTCATGGCCTCGATGATGCAGAGGGTCTCGCCGGCCTTGACCTTAGAGCCCACGTGCACAAACGGCTCGTCGCCCGGCGCCGGGG